>JAQCIA010000277.1 GCA_027620105.1 Verrucomicrobiota bacterium
GGCCACGGCATCCCAGTTCACCACATTCCACCAGGCCGCGATGTAATCGGGGCGGCGGTTCTGATACTTCAGGTAGTAGGCGTGTTCCCACACGTCCAAGCCCAGGATCGGCGTGCCACCACCTTCCATGATCGGGCTGTCCTGATTCGGTGTGCTCGTGATCTCGAGTTTCATATTCTTCACGACCAGCCACGCCCAACCGCTACCGAAGCGCTTGACGCCGGCATCCGCGAAACTGGCCTTGAAGGCATCAAAGCTGCCGGAGACACCGTTGATGGCGGCCGCCAGATCGCCGGTAGGCGCACCGCCCTTGCCGGGTCCCATGATCTCCCAGAACAAGCAGTGATTCACAAAACCGCCGCCGTTGTTGCGAACCACACCGCGAATCTTTTCCGGTACGGCAGCCAGGTTCGTGATGATCGCTTCGACGGAAGTTTGCGACTCCAGGTCCGTGCCCGCGATGGCGTTGTTCAAGTTCGTGAGGTAGGCGTTGTGATGTTTCGTGTGGTGAATTTCCATCGTGGTCTTGTCGATGGACGGTTCCAGGGCATCGTAGGCGTAGGGCAATTTGGGTAATGTGAAGGCCATTGTCTCTCTCCTTTGTCGTAAACTGCGAGTTCGCTGTAAATGTCAGCTTTCTGTGCTGAATCGTCAAGTTGCGTTTGTTTCCGCGCACGGGGTACAAGCGTCAAGAAGGCATGGCGGAGATGCGCAACTGGCCTCCGATAACGCGATCCTGAAGTTCCGCACGTACAGTGACAATCCCACCCATGGGGCTGCCGTTGCCTTTGTCTTCGCCTTGGGGCAGTATGTGAATGGGTTTCACACGCCATACGGTATTGCGTGTGTCGAATGAGGAAAATGGCATGTTTGGGATGGTCCGTTGCAGTTGCGCCGTGGCAGGCTTTGGGCTGGCCGGGGTGCTGCTGGCGTCCTGTTCGCACTTGCCGCCGCTGTCGACCGCGCCTGCCGATGTCTCCCTAGAATCGGATGTGAATATGGGCGATGTCTCGGGCATTGAAGCTCCGTATCCGGGGTTCGTGCGGGGCGTTGTTGTGGCGCGCATCGCCGAGGTGGGCCGCCGCGGTGGACTGTTCTGCGGATTCGTGCTGCAAAGTGCGCACTACGCGTCGGATGGTGTTCCCGGTACATGCGACGGCATTTTCGTGGGGACCTACACAAACCGGGCGGTGGCCACCCGCGACGGGTGGATTGATCCGCAGGTTGGCGACGAGTTGATCCTGCGCGGCAAGCCCACCTTTTTTAACGGGCGTCCAGCGTTGTCGAATCCTTTCGTGATCCGGGTGGTGCGGCATCACGAGGACCTCGATGAGTCCGTGCCCACGTTTGATGCCGATCCGCCCGCGGATGCGGTGGCGGCAACGAACTACTGGGCCGCGCGCCACGCCATGCGTTGTCGGATTGCCGCGGGCGCCACGGTTCAAGGAGCACATTTCGGCGATCCCGACGTGCCCAACGCATCCATCACGCTGCTGCGGCCGGATCACCCGATCGCGTCGCGGCCCGCCTCCTACGCCCGGCGCGTGTTTCGTGATGCCCACCCGCTAGACGATATTCCCGAGCGGCGCTTTGACAACGGTAATGGCTTTCGCATCGGGTTGGCCGACGGCGGGGTAAAGGCCATCGCGGATGATCCGCAGGCCACGTTTCCGCCGGTGCGAACGTTTGACCGCTTGCAGGAGGATCTTGTCGGCGTGGTGTTGTGGACGGGGGATGGATACAGCGTGCATCCCACGACGGTGCCCGTCTTTGTGCCCGGACCCCCGCCGGATAAGAACGGACCGCCGCCCGTTCATCACACGCGCGCGCAACTGCGCCTCGCTTCGGTGAACCTGGAAGCCCTTTTTGACTTTCGCGATGACCCCTTCGACGCGAAGGACTTTCATCGGCCTACGGCGGCCGGAATACCTGACGGCACCGGTCGACTCAAGAATTACGCGCCGGCATCGGATGCCGCCTATCGGCGCCGCCTGCAGGGGCTCGCCGCGCAAATCGTGCATGATCTGGAGTCGCCGGACGTATTGATGGTGCAGGAGGCGGAGGACCAGGACATTGGCTACATGCACAACGGCGCGCTGCGAGTGGACCCCGTGAACAATCGCGACGGGCGATTGGATGTGCTCCAGGAACTGGCAGCAGAAATTGTGCGTGCGGGCGGTCACTTGTATCTGTCGGCCGCGGATCGTGCAGGTGCGGACGAGCGCGGCATCATCTGCGCGTTTCTGTATCGTCAGGATCGATTGCGCCTGACGGATATTCCCGAAGGGCATCCGGTGCTCAGTGGGGCAATCAAGACCCCGTTTGCGACGGAGACGCTGGCCTATGGGTTTGCACCTTCCAATCCGCGTGCTTTGAACGGGGTTCGCGCGCTGGGGGTCGGGATGGTCATGGCGCGGGCCGTGCAAGTCGCGTGTTTCGAGCGCGTGGTCGGAACGGATTTGGCCTTCCCCGTGGGGCAGAAGCTGTATCTCCTGGCGAATCATTTTAAGAGTGTGCCCAATGCGCACGTGGCCAACCGCATTGAGCAGGCGCACCTCACGGCGGCGATCGCCTCGGCAGTCATGCAGACGGAACCCGGCGCCTGGGTGGTCGCGGGTGGCGACCTGAATACGTTTCCGCGGCCGGACGAACCGATTCCGGATCAACCGGGCGATCAACTGGGGGCGCTCTACACCGCCGGCCTGGCGAACCTCTACGATACGGAACTGGCACGTCATCCGGAGAGCGCATACAGCTATGTTTACCAAGGGCAGGCGCAGACACTCGATCAACTCTTCGTTTCCACAAACCTGCTGGTGCATCTCAAGGACGTGCGCTCGCTGCACATCAACAGTGACTACAGTCCGGATCCCAGAACACCCAACCGCCGTGCCAGCGATCATGACCCACGCGTTGCCGTCTTTCTGGGGGAGTAGGCACATGCCAGCAATGTTCCGACATGTCGCTGTTGTGATGACTATTTCCCGGTGGTGGTTCTGATGCCTCTGATACTGGTTTCCAACGACGATGGGATCGATTCGCCGGGTATTCGCGCGGCGGTTGAGGCCGTGATGCCGTGGGGCGATGTGCTCGTGGTCGCTCCGCGGCGTCAGCAATCATCGACGGGGCGCGGCCTCGGTGGGTCGCGCGACGCGCGTCTGGAGTCGGCGGACTTTCGCGTCGCTGGGCGCACGATCACGGCCTTCACTTGTGATGCGACCCCCGCGCAGACGGTTCTGCATGGATTGAATGTGCTCGGGGCGGAGCGATGGCCCGACTTGATCGTGTCGGGCATCAACTACGGCGAGAATCTGGGAACGAATATTTCACTTTCTGGAACCGTCGGGGCGGCATTGGAGGCGGCCAGTGTGGGCATTCGTGCCCTGGCGGTGGCGCTGCAGACGGATACGGCTTTTCATCACCACTATGGTGAAGTGGACTGGAGAACCGCCGCGCACTTCACGCGCCACTTTGCCGGGCAACTGCTGACGATGGGGGCGCTACCACCGGATGTGGATGTGCTGAATGTGGTCGTGCCCGAAGGTGCCACGCCCGCGACGCCCTGGCGGATCACGCGTCAGCCACGGCATCCCTACTTTTCCGC
>JAQCIA010000278.1 GCA_027620105.1 Verrucomicrobiota bacterium
CTGCCTGGTCCACGTCACACGCCAAGACCACGTCCACTTCATCAATCTTTGCGTATTCCTGCAGATGCCCCTGCGCTATCTGCCCCGTGCCGATAATTCCGATTCGTTTCACTGAGATCTCCTTGGGCGCTATGCATCCGGTTATGCCTGTCACATCCTGGCGTATGTGTGCCTATAACCCGCGACGGCATTCCGTCCCGGATCGTTCCCCGGTACACGAAGGCACGTCACTCGGCAGGCAAGCGTAATTCTGTCTCTCTCTGTTTGTGAAGATGGTCGTCAGGATCACCAGTTCACACACCCGTCCCTAGCCAGATAGTTCTTTATATGTCATGTCACGCCTTCATGGTTCACGAAAAGTGGTCCTTCCGGGTTTCCCGTGGGATTTTTCATTGTCCCACGCGCACGCACACACGCCGAAGGCCGGTTAAGCGGGTCGATTAAGCGTATCCGGTTAAGCGCACCCTTAACCGCGGCACTTACTCGGATACGCTTAACCGATCCGCCTACTCGATCCGGCTCACCCAGCGCCATTCATCAATAGAGAATCCCACGCTAAACCCGGAAGCGCCTAGGAAATGCGGGTGTTTGTCGCCCGGTAGATGCGCTTATGGGATGGCAGTGTGTCAGGATTTTACTTTGGGGCTTTCAGGAAGCGCGCGACCGGCCCTCAGGTCGATCATCCCTTCCTTCAGATTTTCCCCGCTTCCTCTGACATAGTACACCGGAACCCAGTGCGCATTCAGATCCACCTTCACCGTGGCCGGATTTCCGTAACGCATGGTATAGCCCGCACGCCGGCGCGGGGATGTGTTTGGTGCGCTGCCGTGAATGATGAAGGAGTCGTGAATGGAGAACTGTCCGCTGCGGAGGATGCAGGCCACGGCCTTGGCCGCCGTTTCCTCCGTGACGTTTAGCGTCACTTTCAGCAGATCATCCTCCCCGGTGGTGGGGATCATCTCCATTTCCTCATGACTGGCGTGGGTCGTGGGGATCACATACATGCAACCATTCTCTTTGTCCACATCGTCAATGGCCAGCCACACCGTGCAAACGTCGGTTCCGACAACGCTCTTCCAATAGGTGTTGTCCTGATGCCAATGGACCCTCATGCCGTCGTAGGGTGGCTTGACGATGAGATGCGACATGAGAAGCACCAATTCCTCGCATTGCATCTGCTGACTGACTTTTTCCAGCGCCTGGGGATGTCGGCATAGTTCCAGCCAGAATTTCCAGTTTTTGGCATTCGCATGGGGCTCGTACAATCGTTCCATTCGCATGCCCTGTTCCACGCAACGGTCCTGAATATCGGCGGCCAATTCAGACACCGCCCGCTGCATGATCTCCTCGGGCAATCCGTCTTTGATGATGGCGTAGCCGAGTCTGGCATATTCGCTAGCGACGGTTTTCGTGGTCATTCTGACGCCCTTTCCAATCTGCTATGAAATCGTTTTTCAGGCGGCGCGGGAACCCACCCACTGAAACCGGTCTGAGGAACCGCCTGCATGGTGGCGATGTTGTGGATTCGGGCTGGCGATGTCAATTCTGTCTTCCTCCTGTGTTCACTTCCGAGCCAGCCGTTGCGCGGATTTTCCCCGGGGCGCGGCTTCGATTGCACCTTGATCTCCACCTATTGCGCCCAGGCGTCCTTCTGTTGGCTGATGATCTTGAGCGACCGGATGTCGTTGGGCCAGTCGGTCATCGGTTTGCGCTCGAACGCGTAACGGAAATCCAGCGGGCTGCGCCCCGGGTAGTCGCGAACCATGTGGTGCCACCAGGTTTCGTGGTAGCGGTCGTCGGTGAACATCCGTTTCATATCGAGATCGACCGTGCCTTTGGCAGGGGCGACGGCGGGTGGTTGAGCCTGCAGGCGCGCGGCCCACTCGCCGTACCGTTTCCCCCACGTTTTCAGCTCGCCGGCGGCCGTGAACAAGCCGCTGCAACTCGTCAGGTCGGCGTCGTGCGGCATGTCGCGGTGCATCCAGTACATCCAGCCTTGGAAGACGTGCCGGGTGGTTTCCATCATCGCTTCACAGTAGCGCAGTTGATCCGCTGCCGTGCGCTGGCCCATGTCCACGCCGGCGAACTCGGCCCGACCGGGGCCGTACCAGCCCCATTCCTCGAGCACCACCGGCTTGCCGAGACTGGTATAGAGCCGGCCCATGATCTCGTTGGCCACCAGCCAGCGTTGCAGCGCCTCGTCGCTCTCGAGCGGATTGCCCATCCCGCCCGGGAGGCATTGGGGCATCGGGTAGTTGTGCTCGCAGAAGTAATCGAGGCTGTCGTACAGGAAATAGGGGTTGTACCCCATCGTCATCTGGCCGGCGGGCAGGTTCGGGAACGACCAGGCGTTCGCGCCAACCGTCATCATCTGCCGCGCACCGGCATTCCGCAGCACGCCGACCTCCCGATGCACGCGGCGCGCGCCGACGTGTTCGAGGAACATCCGCCAATCGTAGCGCCAGGTCGACCCCGCCCACGGATCCGCCGGCAATTCGGACAGCCGGCCATGGGTGACCCGGTCGATGCCGAGGCAGGCGCCGATGTTGCGCGGCGGCACCGGGGCGTCGGCGAACGAGTTGAAGGACACACCCGGCAGCGTTCCCCACGCCTCGCGCAGCGCCGCCAGGTCGTCGTTGTACCAGAACTGGAGCCAGTGCGGCCACTGGTCGCCCAACCATTTCGTATACCACGGCAGCTGGCCTTCCCCGACGATCGTCCACGAGAAAATCTGGTCGCACTTGCCCCAGCGCGTCCCGATCAGGTGGATGTATTCGAACAGCACGTCGTTGTGGGGCGGTTGGAAGTTGTGCAGTCGCCAACCGGTCGGCACCCCGGCCAGACTCATGCTAATCGAGGCGTAGATCCCGCTGGTACGGCAGAGTTCCAGAAACCGATCGAGCCGGTCGGTGGCCTGCGGATCGAGCCGGTTGCCGAGCGGAAAGAAATCCTGCGGTTCCATCCAGATGCGCACGACATTCAACCCGAGATCGCCGAGGCGTTTCAGATACTTGGCCGCCTCGGCCAACCCGTCCGCTTCCGTCTCACGATCGACTCCGAACAGCGAGGCGAACCGGCGCGACTGGCCCCGGTAATCCACCATGTCGAGCATGGCGCAGTAGTTCGATCCAACCGGCACAAAACGCCGTCCGGTGGCCGTGTCGATGAAACCGTCGCCATGCGGATTGGTCTGGATCATGGAATTTGCCTCCCTATTTCGCGTCGTGAACGCCAGGTCATCCGGAAATTCAGGTCCTGCTGCAATTGACTGGCACGCGCCTCGCACCCAGAATACATGTCGCGGGCCTGGGCCAGGTCCCGAACGTGCTTCCAAGCATCCATCCATGCTGGCAGGTGTGTTTCTTCAGATTGGATGGTCATTCCTTAAGTTTGCTGTTCTTCCTGTCCACGCTCGGATACTCCCTGGTGATACGGTTTCGTGCCCGCATTGTTTATCACAACCGGCCCCCAGACTTTGAAATAAAAAGCTGGAATGTGGCGCCTGCTCCTGCCATCCGGCAGGGATGAAAACCAAACGTAGACACATTCCAGCCGGCTCTAGCTACACGATCTTGAAACAGTTGTGCAGTCTGATT
>JAQCIA010000279.1 GCA_027620105.1 Verrucomicrobiota bacterium
GATTCGGCGATTCGGCTGTATCAGAAGGCCTTGGAGCAGTCGCCGGATGCGGCGCGGGCCCATCTGGATCTGGCATTCTTGCTGGATGAGCACCGCAAGGATTACGTCGACGCGATTTATCACTTTCGTCGCTACCTGGAGCTGCGGCCGGATGCGGAAAAGAAGTCGCTCGTGGAGGAGCGTGTGCGCATGGCGGAACAGCATTTCGCCGCGGAAATTCTGGGGCCCAGCCGCCTGGCCGACAAGGCGACGGTGCTCGAGCGCGAGAATGCGGTGTTGAAATCCCAGCTGGCCACGTTGAGCCAGCGCATGACCGAGCGCCCCCGCCCGCAGGGGGCCGCCGCGGCACCCACGGTGCGCGGCAGCGAACCCGTTATCCGGTCAACGCGCATTGCCGGTCGGGGCACGACGGTGAGCACCTACCAGGTGCGGCGTGGCGATACGCTGACGAGCATCGCCTCGCAGGTCTACGGCGATGGGAACCGCTGGAAGGAAATCCAGCTCTCCAATTCAGACATTCTGGGCAATTCGAGTCAAGTCAAGGTGGGGCAGGTGCTCGTCATTCCGCAATAACTGAATCCAAAGGCAGGCGACGCATGGGAACCGATTTTTTCGATCATGATTTGCGCGCTGACAAGCGCGTGCCGTCCGCCGCAACGGACGATGGCATCGAGCAGACACCGGACACGATCAGCGCGCATGCGATCAGCCGGCTGGTGGTGCAGAAGCACGATCGTTCCACGCAGGTGGCCGGCGCCGTGCAGGAAATCGAGTTGTTGCGGCAACGCCAGCGCGAGTTGGAAATGGAAAAGGAATCGCTCGAGGCGCTGACGCTGAAGCAGGAAACCTATGAGCGCGAGAAGCGCGATGTCGTGGAAAAGCTGGAACGCAGCCTGGTCGTTTTCGACAAGCAGGCGGCGGAAGCCATGCGCGCGGCGGAACTGATCGCGGCGGTGCGCAAACGCTTCGACGAGTCCCTGCAGGAGATTGCCCAGATTGATGAGAACGCCTGGCCTACCACGGGGTTTGTCGGCGAACTCAACAAGGCGCTGGCCGTGGTGGAGGAAGTGCAGTCCCAGTATAAAAAGGGGATGTCCAAGGTGTCGGCATCGAGCTGGTTTCGCGCCAGTGAGGTGGCGGCGGTGTCGGATGGATCGCGCAGCGAAGGCGGGCCGGCAGTCCCGCTGCGCTTTGGTTTCTGGTTGAAGGCGGGTCTGGCATTCAGCTTGCCCGTGATTGTGGTGCTGCTGGCCTGTCTGGCCGTCTGGCTGGTGACGCAGGGAGCACAGCCGTGAGCGGGCCGCGATGAATCTGGCGCTGAGATCCACGCCGCTGACGAAGCGCATCCGCCAGTTGGAGAAGGAGCTGTCCAAAGTCGACGGAAACATCCGTGACATCTCACGGGTGCTGGATGGCTCCCGTCCGGGGCAGCCACGGCGCTCGGAAGCGGCGACGCCCAGCGACGCAGCACGCTTGCCGGAGGTGCGGAGCAGTGAACCGCACGCCCGCGATGCGGTGCGTTTGCCCCGTGACGGACGATTCGCGGATTATCTATCCCCCAACCTCGATCGCCCATCCCTGCCGCTGCGGCATGAACGCTCCGTACAGCGCAACAAGGCGCTTGTGATGCTGTGCCTGGTGGTGATCGTGCTGTATTGGATCGTGCATCGGTGGCTGTTTTAGAGCTGGCCGCACCGCGCGGATGAGGTGGCGGCGGCCATCGGCGAGGGCGCGACCGTGGCCACACGGCAGGTTTGTCGGCAACGGGCACCCCGAGGCGCTCACCGCTGCGGGTAAGCCGGGCGCGATCACGCATGTGGGGCTGCATGCGTTCTGTGATCCGCGTCAGGACGGGGGCGGCTGAAGGCGCGCACGACGAGGACCTGATCGACGGGCTCACGCTGGCCGGGCAGAGCCTTTATAGCGCGCGATATAGCGAGACGAAGCGTTTGTCGCGCCGGATCAGCGGCGATGTTACGGTGCGCTGTTCGATGACCTTGCCGCTGCCATCCTTGAGGACAATGCGGTAGCTGTCGAGATTCTGGGGGCAGGGAATGCGCGCGATCGCGAGCCATTGCGGCAAAGTTTCCCACTGCCGCGTGTCCGGCGTTTCAATGGCGAACAGGATCAGGCGCACAAGGTCGCCAAGCGCCTCATCTTGGCTCGCCACGGCCTGGGCGGCGGTTTCCTTGAGGGCGATGCGGGTGGCGGTTTTCACCGTTTTACGCGTGGCGATGACTTTCTGCGTGGCGGCAAAAAGGTCATCCGTGCGCATGAGAACATAACTGCGGCCCAGATAGGTGTCGCCGTCATAAAATTCCGCGTAGGGGTTTTGGCCCCAGCGCAGGTTGGTGCCGGAGTAGCCGTGGTGGGACGGTGCACGTCCGATGGACACGAAACAGACCAGTTCCTGGCCGGTGTGTGGCGGCGGCGATTCTGACAGTACGGGCAGGTTGTTCGTGTCCACCGGCGGCCCCAGCGCACCGGTCTTGGGTGAAATGGAACAGGATTTCGCGAGTACCGAAGCCTGGCGATATTGATAGGCTGCGCCTGCGGAATCGCCCATGAGTTCCAGGCTGAGCGCGGTCACGTAGCGGCTGTAGGGGTCATCGGGGTAGTCGCCGCGATTTTCCACACGACGGATCAGCGCGCGGCCCTCGACGGCGGCATCCTGCCAGAGTCCGAGGGCCATGTAGCTCTGCGCGGCGAAGGCATGCAGCAGGACCCGCTCATAGGGTGCGCCGCAGTAGGCGAGCACGTTGTCGTTGATCAGCATGCTCGTGGTGCCGCGGGAGACGCTGAGCAGGTCCAGCCGGTTGGCGAGGATGTCGGCGCGCAACCAGTCTTCGACGGCCGCCGCATGGTTCGTGCGCACCTGATTGATCGTGCCGCGTTCCATGAGGACCAGCACGCGATCGGTGTCGTTCCCGGGCAGTTCGGCCAGGGTTGCGGCGCTGGCGTCGAACTGGCTCTGGTAGAACTGCGTGCGCGCGGTTTTCAGGGATGACGACGCACAGCCGGCGCCCAGCAGGTTCAGCAGGACGAACAGGGTGGCGATGCGCAGCCGGACCGCGCCCGCCTGGCGACGTTGGTCACGTCCGCGGTTCATGCCGTTGCAATTTTCTGCGCGCGCGTGCGCGGCTTACCAGCCAATCACGGGCTTGCTGGCGCGACGCAGGCGGTCCAGTTGCTTGCGGACCACAATCAGACTGGTCTCCAGATCGGTGACTTCCACCGTGAGCTGGTAGTAGGCGTCCGAGTCCTTCTTCAAGTGAATGCCCTTGCCTTCATCGTGCGAAATTTCGATGAGCGATCCGGTGAGCATGTACTTCGCACCCAGCTGGCGGCCGATGGCCGTTTTGGTGGCGTCGGTGCAGTTCGCCAGCTGGTAGCCCTGCTCCTTCAGCAGGTCATCGCGGCGGCTGGCGTTGACGAGGCGAATTTTGCTCGCGTCCATCATTTTGGTGGTGATGGAGTCCGTGATGGCCTTCATGTCGGCATGGGTGGCGGTGCGGTTTTCAATGCCCATGTCCACCACGATCGGCTGGTTCTCGTCGGCGGCCGGGAAGGGGTGAGCCATGAGCGCCTCGG
>JAQCIA010000280.1 GCA_027620105.1 Verrucomicrobiota bacterium
GACGACGGTGTGCGGCGAGGCCTGCCGCTCATTCTCTAGGTACGCGCGAAAGTGCGCCACCGCCGGATCCCGCATCCAGTCGACCGTCTGCCCGTCGCTCTGCTCCGCTGTCGCCATGCCTCACCGAAAATCGCAGCCCGCCCTTGCCCGCCGAGAGGGGCGCGTACCACCGTGACCGCTACCATCACAGCCTGCGGACGCTGCACGACGCCCGCGATCCCTGACCCGCCTCACGCCTCGGCCGGATCCGCACCACCCTCAACGCCGGCATCCCCTTTTTCCTCTGTCGCTGGCTTCGCTGCCCCATCCGACTTGGGCGCCTTCGCCAAAATGCCAAACTGATCCGCCAACGCCTCAAAATTCGGTATCTGCACCCGATAGCGGTTCAACATTTTCTTCAACGCCGCCCGCTGCCGCGGCGAGAGCGCGCCCCGCCCTGCAAATTGCTGCGCCAACGATTCAAGGAAAACCTTGTCATCAAACACACGCTTGCCCCGCGCCACCGCGGGCTTCCATTCCGACACGCCGCGCATGGCCGCCAGCAACGGGCCACTCTCCTGGTCGTCAATCACTTCCAGCGCGCCCATCCCAAACGCTTCACGAATCGCCGCATAATTCTCAATACGCGCCGCGTTCCGATCCAGCACGCCATGCAAGGCATTCAGCTGCGCCGGCGACAAACTCCGCCCCCCCGTGGCGCGCTCGTTGAGCGACACCACAAACGCCCGCGAGCGCTCGTTCAATTCAAGCCCCAGCGCCAGTTCCAGCTTGCCGAACGTGTTGGCATCCGGCGGCTGCATGTCCGCCTGGTCCAGCATGAGCCCAAAGCCCAGTTCGCGCAGTCGCGCCTCGGCCGTCGGTAGCTGGTCCTTATACCGCCAGATAATGCGGATCAGCGCCTCAAGCTGTCGCTGACTGATCGCCTTTTCTTTCTTGGCGAGCTGATCGCGCACGGATTCCACAAACTTGTCATCACTGTAGGTGCGCTTGCCACGCTTTGTCGGCTCCGCCCACGTCGTCACGTCCTCCAGGATCACCAGCACGTCGCGAACCTTGTCCGCATCCGCCGGCGGCAGTTTCGTATTCTCCATCCAGCCCAGGAACTGCTTGTAGAATGTCTCGAGCATGTCGGTCCACACCGTCTTGCCCGCTTCAATCTCATCCAGCGACTCTTCCATCGAAGCCGTGAACGTCACATCGAAGAGCGAATTCAACGTCTCGACCAGCAGCGTATTCACCCGCCGACCCAGATCCGTCGGTCTCAACGTGCGTTTTTCGTTGTCGATGTAGCGCCGGTCCTGCAACGTCCCCAGCGTCGCCGCATACGTGCTCGGCCGCCCCACGCCATTGCGTTCCAACTCGCGAATGAGCGCCGCTTCGCTAAACCGCGCCGGCGGCTTGGTCTCTTTGCGCACCCCGGTCCACTCGACGCAATCCAGCGACTCGCCTTCCACCATCGGCGGCAGCACGCCCTCTTCCTCGCCCTCTTCGCCGTCATCCTTCTTGGCCTTCTGCAACCGCATGACTTTGAAGAAACCCGGAAAAAGCACATCCGACGCCGTGGCCGTTAACAAATAGCGCGGATCCGCAGACGCCTTCGGTACCGCTTCAATTTTGACCGTGCGCTGTTCCAATTTCGCCGGCGCCATCTGGCTCGCCACAAACCGGTCCCAGATCAGTCGATAGAGTTTCAACTCCGGCGCCTCGAGCCGATGCGCCAGCTTCTCCGGCGTAATCGTCACATCCGTCGGCCGAATCGCTTCGTGCGCTTCCTGCGCCCCGCTGCGGCTCCTATACACGTTCGGCGATTCGGGCACGTACTCCGCCCCGAACGTCTCGCCCACCCACGCCCGGCATGCCGTCATGGCGTCGTTGGCCACGGACACCGAATCCGTACGCATGTAGGTGATCAAGCCCAGCGGCCCCTCGCCCAGATCCACGCCTTCATACAACGTCTGCGCCAGCCGCATCGTGCGCTTCGGCGCAAATCCACACACACTGGAGGCCGCCTGCTGCAGGGTGCTGGTGATAAAGGGCGGCAGTGGATTCCGCGTCACGGCCCGCTTGGCAATTTCAACCACGCGCAGCGGTCGCCCTTCCAGATCCGCCCGAACTTCCGCGGCCCGCGCCTCCGTCGTGATTTCAAACTTTTCGTCGTTGATGCGCGAGAGCGTGATCGCAAACGGATCACGCGGGTCCACGCGCTTGCGGGCCATCGCCCCCATGATCCAGTAGGGTTCCGGGACGAACTTTTCGATCTCCGCCTCGCGCTCGCAGACGAGCCGCAATGCCACCGATTGCACCCGCCCCGCGCTTAGCCCGCGCTGCACGCGCCGCCAAAGCATCGGGCTGACCATATACCCCACAATGCGATCCAGCACCCGGCGCGCCTGCTGCGCATCCACGCGGGCCATGTTGATCTCGCCGGGATTGTCAAAGGCCTGTCGCACCGCCCGCTCCGTGATCTCGTTGTACTGGACACGGTAGAATTTCTTGTCCTTGTTGCCTGGCTTGAGAAGCTGCTGAATGTGCCAGGCTATCGCTTCCCCTTCGCGGTCCGGATCCGGCGCCAGGTAAATCGCATCGCAGGCCTTGGCCTCCGCCTTGAGCCCGTCGATGACCTTCTTCTTCCCCTCGGCGACCACATACTTCGGCTTGAAATGATTTTCCACATCCACGCCGAGCTCACGCGAAGGCAGATCGCGCACATGGCCAATCGAGGATTTGACCACGTAGCCGGAACCGAGGATTTTGTTGATGGTTTTCGCCTTGGCCGGCGACTCCACGATCACAAGTTTTTTACCCATATAAAATCCTTCGCGTCAGCATGCTCACGGTGGAATACAAACGCCCGGCGCTCTCCACCCCTCGGTCTCGCTCATCACGTCCGCGCCACGCCTGACCGGCGGCGGCAGCGGCTGCACCATCCATCACACCCCATTCGTCCGAATCAGCTCCACCATGCGCCCGGGCCGCAACCGAATCATGCGCTTCATCTCCAACCCCAAAAGGAGGACACTCACCGCGGCGGGTTTCAGCCCCGATAGCCGAATCAACGCATCCACGCCCTGTTCGCCATCGCCCAGCGCCGCCACAATACTGGATTCTTCCGCGGACAACGTCACCCGCGGCCGGTCCGCCGCCGCCGACTTCTCCGCCGGTGTCCGCGGCAGCAGCAGCTCAAATTCCTCAAGTATGTCATCCAACCCGCGCACCAAGGCGGCACCCGACCGAATCAGCGAGTGGCAACCGAGCGACCGGGCGGAATCAATGCGCCCCGGCACGGCGAACACTTGCCGCCCCTGTTCGTTTGCGGACTTGGCCGTGATCATCGCCCCACTTGTCAACGATGCCTCCACCACGATCAACCCCATACTCATGCCGCTGACGATGCGATTGCGGATTGGAAAAGTCGTCCGGTCCGGCTCTCGCCCCATCACAAATTCACTCAACACCGCACCCCGCTCAGCAATCGCCTCCGCCAGTCCCGCATTCGACGGCGGATACAGACGATCCAACGCCCCTCCCAGCACCGCCACCGTCCGCCCACCCGCCTTCAGGGCCGCCTGGTGCGCTGCCGTATCAA
>JAQCIA010000281.1 GCA_027620105.1 Verrucomicrobiota bacterium
GGCTGTTCCCGTAGCGGCTGATCCCGCAGCGGCTGATCCCGCAGCGGCGACACTGACGCCTCCACCGGCAGTGGAGATGGATGCGGACACGGGTGCGGTTGTGAGCGAAGTTCCGGCACCACCGCCTGCGCCGGTCGCCACATCTTTTCGCACGCACGTTGTTGAACCGGGTGAGGATCTGTACCACGTCATGCTGATGTGGGATGTCAGTGTTGAGGAATTGCAGCGCATCAACGGCCTGGGGACGAACACGACGTTGTCCGCCGGTCAGAGTTTGCAGATTCCCATCGCGCAGTAGAGATACCGGGCAGGAGTAGTCACCGCGTGAGATGCGGCGGTAGCGGTGGCCGGCGTGCTGGCCAGGCTTGGGCAGACCAGGCTTGGCAAGCGTGAGGGCCGCGCGGTCACCTGTGCAGACGGGTGCGGAGGACAGTCACGATTCGCGCGGCCACAACGATCCTCATTCTCAGTGTTTGCGCGCTCGTGTGCCTCGGTGTCGTCATGCTGCAGAGCGCCAGTGGTGTGCGCGCCAGCGAGTCGCTGCACGACCCATCGTACTTTCTTTACCGCCAGTTGGTGTGGCTGGTGATCGGGCTGGTCACGGCCTATGTCGCGGCGCGGGTGGACTATCGGATCTGGCGGCGATTTGTGGTGCCGCTGGTTCTCCTCGCCGTTGTGCTGCTGGTGCTGGTGTTTGTGCCGGCGATCGGTGTGAAGGTTGGTGGAGCCCGGCGGTGGATTGACCTCGGCTTCATCCGTCTCCAGCCCTCGGAGCTGGCCAAGATCGCGCTGGTCGCAGGGTTGTCGGTTTGGATGGCGCGGATAGAGCGGCGCGCGGCTCTGCTGAAGACTGGCCTGATTCAGCCGATTCTGGGCATTGGGGTTATCTGCGGTCTACTCCTGTTGGAGCCTGACTTTGGCACGACCCTGCTATGCGGGGCCGTGGGCATGCTGATCATGTGTGCTGGTGGCACACGCATGAAGCATCTCCTCATTGCGGCGGTGACCGGCGGTTGTGCCTTTGCCCTGGCGGTTCTGCAAGATCCCTTGCGATTGGGCCGCGTGATGGCGTTCATCTATCCAGAACGGCACCCGGCCACCGCGTATCATCTGGCGCAATCGAAGCTGGCGTTCATGAACGGTGGCACGTTTGGCGTGCATCTGGGCAACAGCATCCAAAAGCAGCTGTACCTGCCGGAAGCGCATACCGATTTTATCTTTGCCATTATCGGTGAGGAACTGGGAATCATCGCCACAATCGGCATCGTTCTGGTTTTCTTCGCCATCCTGGTCTGCGGGCTGATAATTTGCTTTCGTGCGCCGGACACGTTTGGTCGCCTGTTTGGCTTTGGCCTCACCATGTTGCTGGTGCTACAGGCGGCCATCAACATTGGCGTGGTCACGGGATGTCTGCCGACAAAAGGCCTGCCGCTCCCCTTTATCAGCTATGGCGGCTCCAGCCTGGTGGCCGCGCTGACCTGTGTGGGTGTTTTACTGAGTATTGCGCAAGCCGGCAGCGAAGGACCGGACGACGTTCGGCGTTCGGTGAAAGATCGCGGACGCAGCTTTTGATCGGTCCTCTGAGAGGTGGCGGATGAGGGGAAGCATGATTCGGGCGATCGCGGTGGGTGCGTTGGCTGGCATCGTGGCTGGCTGCGGCGGGCCGCGCACAATTTGCTGGTGCAGAATCGCCCCGGCAGAATTGGCAGGATCGCGGTGAATCCCGCCTTGCGACGCACCCGGATCAATGAAGCGCGCCGCCCGCGAACGTAGCGGTGTTCATCATGGAGCACGAGACATGGGAACCTGTGCGACCACCGGAAGCGTTTTCCGGCGTGCGCACGATCGTCATTGTGACGGTGGTGATGTTCGTTGTGCAGCATCTCGCCGGCTTCCGGACCAATGATGCCGTCACGGATCTGCTGGCGTTAAGTGCGTATGGGGTGCTGACGGAGGGACGGGTCTGGCAGTTGCTGACCTACCAGCTGTTGCATGCGAACGTCTGGCACATTCTGCTGAACATGGTGATGTTGTTCAGCTTTGGCCGCGAACTTGAACGCCGCCTGGGCACGCGGCGATTTGTCCAACTCTACGCTTGGTCGGGTGTCCTTGGCGGCATTGGCTGGCTCGTCTTGAGTGAGGCAGGGGGCGCGCGGTGCATCGGCGCATCGGGCGCCGTGCTCGGCGTCGCGGCGGCATTTGCGGCATTGGAAACGGGACGGCGCCTGAGTTTTGTCATTTTTCCGATTCCCTGGCCGATCACCATGACGGCGCGCAACTGGGTGTTGGCCTATGGCGGCGTGACCGTCCTGCTGTTGATTTGGTCTCAGAGCAGCGTGGCCGAAGGCTTGCACATGCAGGGGAATATCGCCCATGCGGCGCACCTGTTGGGTGGAGTGACGGGGTATCTTTACGGGCGACACGCGCAGAAGACGGATCTAGGTGGGGCGGGCAGGGGTGGGACCGTGGGCTTTCCCGAGGAGCCCGCGCATGATCCTGTCGAGGTGGATCGGATTCTGGAGAAGATTCGGGCCGAGGGGATGCAAAGTTTGACCGAGCGCGAACGCGATGTGCTGGAGCAAGCGAGTCGCCGAGGGAATTGACGGACCGTCGCCACGCTTACGACCTGCAAGTGTCTTGGACACAACGTTATGGGAGGGTGAAGGGCGGCGGCACCGGTGTATAACTGTCGGCGCCTTTGTCTTGCAGTTGCGGATTCGGGGACGTGATGCGCATGCTGCTCCAATCGCGCAGTGTGATTTCAGGATCAACCTGAAAGACGTCACCTTCCGATGCCGTTGGGAGTCGCAGGGGGCGTGGGCCAGCCGTGCGATGCCAAGCATTGCTTGCAAAAAGGAATGTATCCGGCGCCGTCCCCTCGCTCACGTTCACAATGTTTGCAACGCGCGCATCATACAAGACCATGTTGTGCGTAAATATCCCGTTGCGGCATGGCCGGCGGGGCGGTTCAGCGCCCTGCTGGAGGATGCGCAGGATCCAGCGATGGGGGAAGATGATGGTGTTGTGATGAACATGGCCGCCGTCGGCGGTGGCCCAGACGACGGCAGACAATCCGCCGAAGATGCGATTTCCGGCCACCTCCACGGCGGCGACTTCGAATGGTGCGTCGGTCATGGGGGCATTGGTGTCCCCGCCAATCTGAATGGCGTGGTCGCCAGCCCAGCGAAAATAGGACGATTGGATCAGCACGTTGCTGGATGCGGCCTGAATGTGGACAGCCGACGCCTGAGCGACGCGCTCACGGCCGATGAAGGTGCAATCAGACACATACGCGCGTTGTGCTCGGGACATGGAAATCGCCGCACCGCCCCAGGCTTCAAACTGGCAGTTGCGAATGATGATGTCATGCGCGCCGGCAACTTCGAGTGCGTGATTGTGGCCGCGGAGTCCCGTCTCACTGATGGTCACGAGTTCAACCACGATGTGGTGTGATGGTTTGTCCGGCGCGTCTCCGTCATCGATGGCGATGCCCCGTTTCGTGAGGCCGTTGACACGCAGATGGCGCAGTTTCACATAGTGGCATTGCGACAGACGCAGGGCCTCGCTACCTGATTGAAAGACG
>JAQCIA010000282.1 GCA_027620105.1 Verrucomicrobiota bacterium
TTGACCGGCGCGGGTGCCGCAGCAAACCCAAACTTGCGCAGCAAGGAGCCCAAGGCCATCGCGCACAGCCGCCCCCTGACACGTGGTAAGCCGCTGACGAAGGCCAAACCGCAGGCGCGCCGGCGCCAGGGGGGGAGTCAGGCCAGGCCGCAGGGGCAGAACCGCCACCGCCGGTAGCGTGTCTGTGGGCGCCCTGCCCGCGGCATATCCTTGCAGCAGAGGGTCTATCCACAAGCGCTTGTTGATCTCCGTCGGCGAGCCCTTCCGCCTTGCAATCACGAAAGGCGTGGCTTACTGTCCGCTGGCATCACAAGCGCATGCGGCCCGCAATCGTGCCGTGCGCACACAAGGAGCAGACATGTCCACCATCATCGACGTTCGCGCGCGTGAAATCATGGATTCCCGGGGCAACCCCACGGTCGAAGCCGAGGTCTGGCTGGAGACCGGGGCCAAGGGGCGGGCGGCGGTTCCGTCCGGCGCATCGACGGGAGAGCATGAGGGCATCGAACTGCGCGACGGTGACAAGAAGCGCTATGGCGGCAAGGGCGTGCTCAAGGCGGTCGACAATGTGAACACGCGCATTGCGCCCGCGCTGCTGGGGGACAATGCCCTGGACCAGGTCGGCATCGATCGCAAGATGATCGAACTCGACGGCACACCGACCAAGTCCAAGCTCGGCGCGAACGCGACGCTGGCGGTCTCGCTGGCGGTGGCCCATGCGGCGGCGGAGTATTCCGGCGTGCCGCTGTATCGTTACATCGGTGGATCGAACGCCAAGGTGCTGCCCGTGCCGATGATGAACGTGCTCAACGGTGGGGCGCACTCGGATGCGCCGGTTGACATGCAAGAATTCATGATCATGCCCAAGGGGGCCGCCACGTTCCGGGATGCCCTGCGCATGGGTGCCGAGGTGTTTCATACGCTCAAGGGTGTGCTCAAGGGCATGGGGCTCAGCACGGCGGTGGGTGATGAGGGCGGGTTCGCGCCGAATCTGGCCAGCAACGAACAGGCGTTGGACGTGCTCATGCTGGCCATCGCCAAGGCCGGGTACAAGGCCGGCAAGGACATCTTCATTGCGCTCGATCCGGCCTCCAGCGAGTTTTATGACGCCGCGCAGAAAAAATACGTCTTCAAGAAGAGCGACAAGTCCAAGCGCACGGCCGCGCAAATGGCGGACTTCTGGGCCAACTGGGTGGCGAACTACCCGATCATCAGCATCGAGGACGGCATGGCCGAAAACGACTGGTCGGGATGGAAGGCGCTGACGGAGCGTATTGGTGACCGCTGCCAGCTGGTGGGTGACGATCTGTTCGTGACGAACACGAAGTTCCTGGCGAAAGGCATCCAGCAGGGAGTGGCCAATTCGATCCTGATCAAGGTGAATCAGATCGGGACGCTGACCGAAACGCTGGATGCCATCCAGATGGCCAATCGCGCGGGTTACACCGCGGTGGTCAGCCATCGTTCGGGCGAGACCGAGGACACGACAATCGCCGACATTGCCGTGGCGACAAACGCTGGCCAGATCAAGACCGGGTCCTTGTGCCGCACGGATCGCATTTGTAAATACAACCAACTCCTGCGCATCGAAGAAGCGCTTGGCAGTGACGCCGTATATGGCGGGCAGATGCCCTATGGCGGCAAGGCCTGAGCCACGGCGCCGGGTGCCGTGGGCGCCGGGTGAGCGATGAATTATTGGGCAATTATCTACCGGTTCGCGATCGTGGTGCTGGTGGTGTTGCTGGCCGTGGGTGTCTCGCTGATGCTACTTCCACCCACGCGTGAGATCGGTCAGTTTCACAAGCGTCAGGTTTCGCTCACGCAGGAGAACGAACAGCTCGAAGCGCAAATTCGTGAGCTGGTTGAGAAGCAGGCCCGCTTTCGTACCGATCCCGCCTTTGTTCAGCGCACGGCGCGGGAGGCCGGCATGGTGAAATCCAACGAGGTTATCTACAGACTGGAAGACAGCCCGCCATCCCGGTAGGATGCAGATCAAGGAGCGTTACATGCACAAACTCGTCATCGTTCCGCTGCTGGCGTTGCTGGCGTTGCTGGCGGCGGGCTGCATCCGGGTCGAGCAGAAGTTGACCCTGAATGCCGACGCGTCCGGAAAGTTCCAGGTCACCTACACCGTGCCCGAGGAAACGACCCAGCGCATCCGGGCCATGCTCAAGCTGGCCGATGAGTTATCCGAAGCGAGTGGAGGCGTGCCGGCCACACCAGCGGAGGACGCACTCACCAAGCTGGTGTTTGATCCGAAGGAGCCGGAATTGCGCACGTGGCTCGAAGCGCAGGCGGTCCACGGCATCCATATCGACGAACTGGATGTCGAGTCACGCAGTGCGCGGCGCGAAGTGAAGATGACCCTGAGTTTTGACAACATTGCCGAGGTGGCTAAGGCGGATTTTTTCGCACGGTACGGGTTCTCACTGGCCAAGACGGTGGATGGGCAATACATGCTCTTTACGCGCCCCGCGACCAGTTCAGCGCTGGATCCGACGTGGATCGCGGATAGCCAGGACGACTACATCATGCTGGCGCCGTTGTTGAGTGGATTTCGCTATGCGCTCGAGATCATTCCGCCCGGCACGATCACCAAAGCCAGCAACCCGCAGCACCAGTCACCCTATTCCGTGCAATGGATTTTCGATTTTGATGCCGATCACCTGGCGGTGGCGAATTTGCAGCGCAAGCCGATGACCGTGGTATTCAACGCCGGTGGCATGAATCTGCCGGAGTTCCGCCAGTCGATGCCGCAGGATGTTGCGGAGCCGACATCGCCTGCTGCCACCAATGCGCTGGCGACTGCGGCAGCAGGCGCGCCGTAGGTCCTAACGGTCCTGCAGCAAATCCGCCCAGGCCAGGGCGGCAGCCCGCAGGGCCTTGCCGCGGTGGGAGACGCGGTTCTTTTCCGCTGGGGTCAGTTCGGCAAAGGTTTTGGCGCCGCCCTCGGGAATAAAGACGGGATCGTAGCCGAAGCCGTTTCCGCCTTGGATGGATTCCGCAATGAAACCCTCACAGCGCCCTTCAACGGTATGGCAGTTTCCAGCGGGGTCGGTGAGCGCGATCACCGATCGAAAGCATGCGCGGCGATTCGCTTGCCCGACCAGGTTGGCCAGTAGTTTTTCGTTATTCGCCGCATAGCTCACGTGCTCACCGGCGTAGCGTGCGGAGTACACGCCCGGTTCGCCGTTGAGTGCCGCCACTTCCAGTCCCGTATCGTCGGCGAGTGCCCAGAGGCCGGTCGCGCGGGAAAGCGCAATGGCCTTTTTGCAGGCATTGGCCGCGAGCGTGTCACCGTCTTCGATCACTTCCGGCAGGTCGGGGATGTCGCGCATGCTCAGCAATGAAAGTCCCGGGCGCGCAAATATGGTCAGAATTTCCTCAAGCTTGTGGGGGTTGTGCGTGGCAACGAGCAGCTTCATGAAACGGTGGCTCCTGTGCCGGCGGGTTGCATGTTCAGGGCGGCATGGTGCTCGCGCATGGCGGCTTCGGCGGAATCCTGCGGATCAAAGCCGATGGCCTGTCGCCCTGCCTCGAGATCGTATATTGCGCCACCGCAGCGCGAGCGGCC
>JAQCIA010000283.1 GCA_027620105.1 Verrucomicrobiota bacterium
GCGGCCGTCGCCCCCGTGCCGGTGGGCAACATGGTCGCCGCCCTCCACGTCTATAAGCAAAGCCGCGTGACGGAATTGATCTGGGCCTACCGCGAATTCGGCTACCTGCATGCCGACCTCAACCCGCTGCGCGATTATGTCACCCCCGGCATGGCCAAGCTGCGCGACTCCGTGGGCTGGAATTACCGCGACATCTCCCTCAGCGAATTCGACCTGACCGAGGATGACCTCGACGTTGAATTCAGCGCCGGCAAATACCTCACGCCCTCGCGCGCCCCGCTGCGCCAGATCATCGAGAGCGTCCGCGAAACCTATTGCTCCGCCATGGGCGTGGAAATCCTCCACATCCAGAACCGCGCCATGCGCGACTGGCTGATCGAGAACATTGAAACCGGCAACAACCGCCCCCAGCTGAAAACCACCGAACGGCGCGCCATCCTCGAACACCTCATCCGCACCGAGGAATTTGAACACTTCCTGCACGCGCAGTTCGTCGGCCAGAAACGTTTTTCACTGGAAGGGTCGGAAAGCCTCGTCCCCGCTCTGGACGTGCTCATCGAGCGCTCGGCCTACGCCGCCCAGGTCGAGGAAATCGTGCTCGCCATGACCCACCGCGGGCGCCTCAACGTGCTCGTGAATCTCCTCGGACGCCCGCCGTCGAGCATCTTTGCCACGTTCAATGACGACGAGATGCCCTCCGAGGAATCCGAAACCGGCAGTGGCGACGTGCGCTATCACCTGGGTTTCAGCGAGGATCGCGTCATGCCGGATGGCTCGCGCGTGCATGTGGGCCTCGTCGCCAACCCCAGCCACCTCGAAGCCGTCGATGCCGTGGCCCAGGGCAAAGCACGCGGCATCCAGCGCCGCCGCCAGGACAAAGAACGTAAGAAAGTGATTCCCATCCTGATTCATGGCGACGCCGCCTTCGCCGGACAGGGCGTCGTGGCGGAAGTGTTTAACATGTCGCAGCTGAAGGGCTACCGCACCGGCGGCACCATCCATATCATCGTGAACAACCAGATCGGATTCACCACCGCCTCGCGCGACGCGCGTTCGACCTTTTTCCCCACCGACGTCGCCAAGTCGATGCCCGTGCCCATCATTCATGTGAACGGCGACAAGCCGGAGCACGTGGTGCGCGCCATGGATCTGGCCTTCCGCTTCCGCCAGGAATTCGCCTATGACGCCGTCGTCGACATTTTCTGCTATCGCAAGTACGGCCACAACGAGGCCGACGATCCCACCTTCACGCACCCCGTCATGTACGAGCGCATCCGCCAGCTGCCCAGCGTGGTCACGCAGTATGGGGACGAATTGGACCGCGAAGGTGTTTATGCGAAAAATGAGCAGGACGCTTTTCGCGAAAGCTACCGCCAGGAACTGCGTGCGGCCCTCGCCACCGCCAACCAGCCCACGGCCATGCGCAAGGACGCCGCGTTTGAGAGCGACGAGTGGCGCGGCTTTCGCCGGGGCTACGATCACAAGCCGGTGAAGACCGCGCTCCCGCTGGCGCAACTGGACGCGCTCGCCGCGGCGGTCACGCATATCCCCGAAGGCATGCCCGTCAACCCCCGACTGAAGCGCATCATCGATGAGCGCCGCGCGCACTTCACCGAACGCGCCAACATCGACTGGTCATCCGCCGAAGCCCTGGCCTTCGCCAGCCTCGTGACGGAAGGCACCCCCGTCCGCCTAAGCGGTGAGGATTCTGCGCGCGGCACATTTTCACAGCGCCACGCCGTGTGGTGGTACACCGAGCAGGACGCCCCCCAACGCTATTGCCCCTTCGATCACCTGCCGGGAAAACAGGCCGCCTTCAGCGTGTATGACAGCCCGCTCTCGGAATATTCCGTGCTCGGTTTCGAGTATGGCAACTCCCTCGCGCAACCGCGCATACTCACCATCTGGGAAGCCCAGTTCGGCGATTTCGCCAACGGCGCGCAAGTGGTGATCGACCAGTTCATCGCCGCGGCCCTGTCGAAGTGGGAACGGAGCAGCGGTCTGGTCATGCTGCTCCCGCACGGCTACTCCGGTCAGGGACCTGAGCACTCAAGTGCCCACATGGAACGCTACCTGCAACTTTGCGCCGAAGACAATCTTCAGGTTTGCAACATGACCACGCCCGCCCAGTATTTTCATGTGCTGCGCCGCCAGATGCACCGCCAGTTCCGCCGACCGCTCGTGATCATGGCGCCCAAATCGCTCCTGCGCCACAAGCGCTGCGTCTCCACGCTGAACGATTTCGCCACGGGGCATTTTCAGGAAGTCCTCGATGACACGCAGGACCTGCCCAAGGCCGAATCCCTGCTGCTCTGCTCGGGACAGGTCTACTACGACTTGCTCCAGGCCCGCGAGACGAAGCAGATCGAGAACACGGCCATCGTGCGCATCGAGCAACTCTACCCCTTCCCCCATAAACAGCTGCAGGCCGTGCTAAAGCGCTACAAACACGTCACCCGCGTGGCCTGGGTCCAGGAAGAATCCCGGAACCGCGGCGCCTGGACCTTCATCCGCGAACACATCGATGGCTTGCCGGGGAGCGCCGAATTGCGCTATGTGGGACGGAAAGCCAGCGCCAGCCCCGCCACGGGTTCATTCCGGCAACACACGAAAGAGCTCCAGGCGCTGCTGGATGAGGCCTTTGATCAGAAACCCCAGTCAGGGAAAGCCGTATGAACATCGACATCACCGTCCCCTCACCCGGCGAATCCGTGAGCAGCGGGATCCTGGCCAAATGGCTCAAACCCGATGGCGCCACGGTTGCCGAAGGTGATGATGTCTTCGAACTGGAAACCGACAAAGCCACCATGGCCGTTCCCGCCAAGTCTGCGGGTATCCTGCACCACCGTGCCCCCGAAGGCGCCGAAGTGAACGTGGGCGATGTCGTGGCCGTTCTCGAAACCGATGGAGAATCGAGCGCGGCACCCAAAGGCAAATCCGCCAAGGCGGAAGCCAAGCCCGAATCCGAACCCGAGGCAAAGGTTGAGGTGAACGCGGAAGCGAAGGCCGAAACCAAACTCGCTGGCAAGGCCACCAGCAAGAAATCCGCCAAGAAAGAAGTGGCGGAAGAGAAACCCGCCCCGGCCAAGAAATCCGCGCCCTCCCCTGCGGATCCGGAATCCGGTGCCGAAGCCAAATCAGAAGCCGAATCGGAACCGGTATCCGAAACGCAGGCGGAACCCAAGCCAGCTCCCTCCGCCACGCCTGCCCCAGAACGTCGCGCCGTCCCTCCGCCACCGGCGCCCTCGGCCCGCCCGGCCGGACGCCAGACCCGCGAACGCATGACCACACTGCGCAAACGCATCGCCGAAAATCTGGTCAATTCGCAGCGCAATTCGGCGCATCTCAGCACCTTTAATGAGGTCGACCTCGACCGCTACATGATCATCCGTAAAAACCACGGCGAAGCGTTTGAGAAACGCCACGGCGTCAAACTCGGCTTCATGTCGATTTTCGTGCGCGCCTGCAGCCGGGCCCTGACCGAATTCCCCGGCGTGAATGCCGTGGTGGATGGCGAGGACATTGTCTTCAATCACTACTACAACATCGGCGTG
>JAQCIA010000284.1 GCA_027620105.1 Verrucomicrobiota bacterium
CGCTCAAGATGTCGTTCAATGCCGGACCGGATCCCTTGAGCGCGAGCTAGATCTTCAAGGTTCACGGGACGCGTTATCTGCAAGATAACAGAGGGTGTGCGGGATGGCGCCCTCAAAGAGCTTGACTGTCAAGCTCCCCGAGGGCGAGTCTCTGGTTTGCGAAGACCTATGAGACCCCGCCATTATGTGCCAATTCGTGCTGCAGGATCCGGCGTTTTTTGCATTTCTGTTCCATGTTGATGAGGACCACGCTGCGACGGTTCGTTCGCGGGGTTGCTCCTGCGGAGGACCGCTTCATCAAGCCAACTACATGCGCAAGCCCAGAGGCGGGCATGGCGGTGCGCAGGTCGATACCACCCGTTTGAGTTTCTGCTGTGGCGATTGCCGACTGCGCAATACGCCGGCGTCGGTGCGCTTTCTGGGGCGGCGTGTTTATTGGGGGGCGGTGGTGGTTCTGGCCACTGCGCTGTGCTCTGGCCTGAGCTTGCGGCGTGGCCGACAGTTGTCGCAACAACTCGGGGTTCCAGTGCTCACTATCCTGCGCTGGCGTCAATGGTGGCTGACGAAGTTCACAACGACCGCAGTGTGGCTTGATCTGCGCGGCCGGTTTCTGCCGCCGGTAGCGATAAGCGATCTACCCGGCGAATTGCTGGTACGCGCGGTGGCCGACGAACCGCGCGGTGCGATAGCGATGATGATGCGATGGCTTGCACCGCTGAGCACACTCACTGAGGATCGGTAGATGCGGCGCAATGACGCGCACAAGATGGCGCTGGCCGGGGAGGTCATCACCGCTTAGCCTGTCGCACTTCGGGCGTTATGCCCGTCTTTGCGAAAGTCATTGACCTCATGCCCCCTGCAGACGAATTGAACAGCCGGGATCGATGGGCCCGGCTACGCCTGTTGATCATCGGTCAGTTGTTGGCCGCCCCTCCCGCGCGCGGCGAATTGAAGCAACAGCTGGGCGAATTGAGTCGGCAGACTTGGCGTCACCCGATTCACGGTGGCGACGTGTGTTTCGGGGTATCCACGCTGGAGCGCTGGCTTGCGCTGGCACGACGCAGTCCCGACCCCGCCACGATGCTGGCCACCGTGCCGCGGGCTGATGCGGGGCGCATGCGCGCGATCGGCGCCGCGTTGGCCGAGGCGATCCGGGCGCAGTATGCGGCGCACCCGAAGTGGAACATCCAACTTCACTACGACAATCTGCGGGTCAGCGTCGAGGACGCAGCGCTCCCCTCCTACGCGACGGTGCTGCGGTTCTTCCGCTCCCAGGGGCTGTGGCGGCAGCGTGAATCGGTGTCGGGTCCGCAACGCGCCGCCGTTCCGGACGGCACCCGGGAAGTGCGCAGCTTCGAGGCCACGCACGTCGGCGCGTTGTTCCATCTGGATGGGCACCAGGGATCGCTGAAGGTCCTGAGCCGGCACGGTGAATGGATTTCACCCATCGCCCTGTGCGTGATCGACGACTGCTCGCGTCTGATCTGCCATCTGCAGTGGTACGCCCACGAGAACACCGAGTGCCTGGTGCACTGCGTCAGCCAAGCCTTGCAACGGCGGGGATTACCCAGAACCCTCTACAGCGACAACGGTTCGGCCATGATCTCCGGCGAATTCAGCGCCGGCTTACACCACTTGGGCATCCTGGCACTCACCACCAAACCGCGCAGCGCGTGGATGAACGGTAAACAGGAGACGTTATGGAATCGCGTGGAATCTCGCCTGATGGCGATGCTCGACGCAGTGCCCAATCTGACGCTGGCGCAACTGAACGAAGCGTCTTTCGCCTGGACCGAACATGAGTATCAAATCACCGTACACCGGGAGCTAAACGATGCGACACCCCTGCAACGTTTCATGGACGCACCGAGCGTACTGCGCGACTGTCCGGATTCCGCGACCCTCGCTCGCCACTTCCGCATCGAGGTCAAGCGCACCCAGCGCCGCAGCGACGGCACCGTATCCCTGGAAGGCGTGCGCTTCGAAATTCCTCAGCTCTTTGGTCACCTGCGTGAACTGACTCTGCGCTACGCCCGCTGGGACCGCAGCCGGGCCGACCTCGTCGATCCCCGATCCGGGATCATCCAGGCCACGATCTATCCGCTGGACAAGACCCGTAATGCCGATGGGCGCAGACGCCGGGTTACCAAACCCGCCGGACTATCGTCGCGCCCCGTGGCCACACTCACCGGCGCCGCCACCAGGGATGCGCAGGCTCCGCTCATGCGGCACCTGCTGGCGCAGTTTGCCGCCACCGGATTGCCGCCCGCCTATCTTGAACTCGACGATTCTTTCTCAACCCCGGAGCCTGACGCATGAACCGCATCCTGTTGACCCAGTTTGGCCTGAAGTGGAACCCATTCAGCACCGAGTTGCCCAGCGAAGCACTGTACCTGTCGCCCAAGATCAATGACTTCTTCTGGCGCATCGAGAACGTCCATATCCGCGAAGGCGGCTTCGCCCTGATTCAGGGCGACCCCGGCACCGGCAAAAGCGTTGTGCTGCGCGCTCTGGCCGACCGACTTGAGCGCCAGACCGATCTCACCGTCGGCATCCTCAATCACCCGCAGAGTAACCTCGGCGACTTCTATCGCGAACTGGCCGAAGTGTTTGGCGTCTCGCTCAAGCCCAGTAACCGGTGGGGGGGATTCAAAACCTTGCGCGAACGCTGGGTCAGCCACCTCGAAGCCACCCGGGTGCGTTGTTGCCTGTTGATCGATGAGGCTCAGGAGATGAGTCCCAAGACGTTGTTGGAGTTGCGCCTGTTGGCCTCGGCGCGCTTTGATTCGCAACCCTTGCTGGCGGTGGTGCTGGCCGGCGACGGACGACTCAATGATGCCTTGGCGCGCGACGAATTGCTGCCCTTGGGCACGCGCATTCGGGTGCGCCTGTCCCTGGACTACGCCGCCCGCGATGAATTGGCCGCTTGCCTGGACCATCTCCTCGACACTGCCGGTGCCGCCGCTCTGATGAGCAAGAGCCTCAAGCACACCTTATGCGAACGTGCCGGCGGCAACTATCGCGTGATGACCAACATGGCCGCTCAACTGCTGGCGGTGGCGGCACAGCGCCAACTCCCGGCACTCGATGACAAGCTCTACCTGGATGTGTTCGCCCCGCCCAGTTCCACTACACAAACGGCGCGGCGTAACGCCCGTGCCACCGCTCGATAAAAGGACACCGAATCATGACCGACAAGAATATCACCGTGACTGCGCGCCGTACTACACATCCGACTGTCAAGCTGGAGATCGAGCTTCCGGAACTCTCCGACGAGTCAGCAGCCGCCATTGCTGACGTGCTGGTCCAGCTCTATCACCACTTCGAAGCTGCCTACTACGCCCAGATCCTGAGTCATCACGCCGACCACGCACACCCCTTCAACGTCACTGCCTCTGCACGCAACAAGCGCGCGAACGCGGATCCCTTCTGAACCTGCATGCCCAGCCAATAGCGTCGCACCATCCCTCGACGACGACCATCGCCGAGCGTGCATATCAAGCCATTAAGAAAATTGATCGCGCTCATCTACCA
>JAQCIA010000285.1 GCA_027620105.1 Verrucomicrobiota bacterium
GAGCAGCAGCCCCAACACGTGCGCGCCCAGACTGGCCGCAAACACGATCGTCAGGACCTTACGCCGCGCCGCGGAGAGCTTGTAAAAGCCCAATCCGGATAACAAGACTGACCGCTTGCGTTCCATGTGCATTCCTCCGCTTTGTTATCAGTCACTGCCCGAAGCCGCGAACGTCAAGTTTACAATGCCTGCGGCCGCGCAGGCGTTCATCACGTCAATCACCCGCTGATGCGCGGTTTCGTCATCCGCCCAGATCGTGATCAGCGCCTCGTTGCGGGCCGCGGCCGACGCCTGACGATAGCGATCCAGCGTGGCCGCCAGTTCGGGCAACTCGGTACGTTCCGCTGCATCGAACTCGCGGCCATTGAGGTACACGCGCCCGCTGCCGCGCACCTCGATGACCTGTTCATCCGGCATATCGACGCTGACGGACTGGCTGATCGAACCGGGCAACTTGATGCCCAGGTCACCCTCGGACTTGATTAGGCTGGCTGTGACCATGAAGTAGATCAGCAGCAGGAAGACCATGTCGATCAGCGAGGCAATATCCAGTCCTGGAGGCTCGTCGCGCGGTAGGCTCATCTTCATATCGGAGGCCCATCCGGTTTAAAGGCGCCAAAGATGAAGTCCGATACGCCCGAAGCGGCCATGGCGGCCATCACTTTCCGCACGTACTTGTGCGGGGTCTTCTGATCGGCCCGCAGGTAGACCTTGATCTGGGGATCCACCTTGCGCAGGTCATCCACGGTGGCGCGGAGCTCGTCCATCGACATTTCCTGCGTGCCGCCGAAGCAGCGGCCATCGCGATCGATGTTCACCACGAAACGGTTCGGCCGTTCTCTCGGCACCACGGCGCGGGTGGCGGTCGGGATCTCCATTTCGCGGTTTTGCATGGTGCTCAGCTGCGAGGCGCACATGAAGAAGACGAGCAGAAGAAACACCATGTCGATCATGGGTGTCATCTCAAACAGCGCGTCTCCGTCCTCCGGCAGCGGCATCTTCATGCGGGGTCTCCGGCCGGCACATCGGCATCCGCCTTGGCCCGGGAGGCGACCACCAGGCGGTGGGACAGGTTGCCGAGGACCCGGCCCAGGCGGGTCACGTTGGCGGTGTAGCGGCCCTTGAGGTGAAAGTAGAGGAACATGGCGGGGATGCCGATGAGCAACCCGGTCGCGGTCGTGATCAGCGCCTCTCCGATGTTGCCGGCCAGCAATTCAGGCCGGCCCATGGCGCCCTTGCCGATCTTGTCAAAGGCCTTGATCATGCCGCTGACCGTGCCCAGCAGCCCGACCATTGGCGAGAGCTGCGCCACAATCGACAGGTAGCTGATCAACTTGAGCCCGGCCGACGTTTCCTCGAGCGACGCCTCCTCCATCGCCTTTTCCATGGAGGGCATGTCGAGGTACCCGTCACGAATGCGCAGCAGGCCGGCATTCAGGATGTTTGTCAGCATGCTGGGGGAACCCTGGCAGATGGTCATTGCCTCGTTCACCTGCAGGTTGTCGATGGCAATCTCGAGGGGCGGCAACAGGTGCGGGGTCAGCATCTTGCTCTCGCGGACGGTCAGGAAGCCGAACACGCCCAGGGCAATGGTGGCCACCGACAACAACCCCAGCGGCACCATCAGAGGGCCGCCGGTCTTCAAAGTTTTCCACAGGCTCGTGCCGCTCTCGACGGGCACGGCGGCCGTTGCCTCCTGGGCCAAGGCCTGCATACCCGACACCACCAGCCAGACGGCCAGCACGACACCTGCCATTCGTATCACTCTGCTCATGTTCCCTGTGCTCCTCTGATCGCCCACCCCGTTCCCCACTCGGAGAGCGGGGCCGGTCGCGATCCGGTTACTTCGGCTTATGCTCCGTTCTATCACTCTCTAGCAGCTTGCGCGCCTCGGCATTCAAGTCCTCCTTGATCCCGAAGAACACGCTTTCCAGCGGCAGAACCTCGTCCTTGTCTGTTCGCCCCGATTCGAGCAGGGCCCGCAGGCGCACGCGGGCCTGCGCCGCCCAGTCGGTCCCGGGAAAGATGCTGGCCACCTCCAGGAAGATGTCGCGCGCCCGGTACGGGCTGTCCATCTGATCGTAGCAGATGCCGGACAGCAGGAGCGCATCGGGAAACGTGTCCACGTCCTTGTTGGCAAAAGCCACGGTGTTGATTGCCATCTGCATGGCGTTGGTCACATCGCCCGCCTGCATGGCGAGTTGGGCCATGAGCAGCCAGTACAGCCCGTAGCCGGACTCGTCGGGCAGTGGTGGCTGCAAGGTGGCCAGGAGTGCCTGCGCCTTTGGCGCGTCCCCCGCATCCATCAGACACTTCGCGCTTTGCGCCGCGGCTTGCTGCGCCTCGGCATACCACGGCACCCGCGCCACCAGTTGCAGCACCAGGAAGGCCTGCACGTAATGCTGTCGCACCGCGGCCCGTGACGCCTCGTTCGTGGCCGCTCCGCTCGCGTCTGCGGCTTGGCGCAACAGCATGTCGCCCAACTGGGCCACCGATTCTATGGCATTATTCTCGGGCAGGTCCAGGTACGCGAAGGCCGGGTAGACGGAGGGGTGCAGTAACGCAGTGGCGCGCGCCCAGTCACGAGCCGCGGCGGCTTCGCTGACCGCCACGCGGTCCCATGTCAGGTCAAACCACACGCCCTGCACGGCACTGAGGTGCACGAGCTCGCGCTTGGGCTGGCCGTCCGTCTGGCGCTCGAAGATGAGCCCGTTGTCCGTGCGCCCCACCAGGACCCCCTCCGCCCGCTTGCCGTTGACCATGAGTATGCTTTTCAGCGGCCGCGTATCCTTGATGGCAGCACGCGTCACATCCTGCCGGGCCTTGCCCACCATCTGGCCGGGCGCCACGATAACGGCCGCCAGCCAGAGAACCGCCGCGCTGATCCCCACCCGCTGCGCGCGCCGGAGGGCGCCCGTTCCGGCCGATGCGCCGTGCGCCGGGATGGTCAGTGGCGGGAGGACGTTCATACGGCACCCATTTTTTTCAAGAATTCGCGGGCCTTCTCGGCTTCCGGTTGCTTCTGCAGTTCCGGGTTGGCCAGCATCTCCTGCAGGACCTCGAGGGCGAGGGCCTGACGGCGCGAGCGATGCAGGCACTCGGCGCGCCGCAAGTAGGCCTTGGCCGTCCAATCGGCATAGTGACCGTACATCAGGTAGATGCGCTCGTAGTAGGCCGCCGCCTTGTCATACTCGCGGTGCGCAAAGAGCGCCTCCCCGCGGCCATAAAGCGCCTCGGGCCACAGCGGGCGCCAGGACTTGACGCCCAGCACGTCCTTGTAGCAGGCGTCGGCCTCGTCGAACTCCTTGTCTTCGGTATGCATGGCGCCCAGGCCCAGGAGGGAGCGGCCGGCCGCCTCGCTCGTGGCATGGATGTCGCGCACAAACACGTAGTATGCCTTGGCTTCCTCGCGCAACCGGGTGCGCTCTTCGGGGATGGTCGTGGCGGCTGCGTCGGTCCGGGCGGCAGCCGCCAGCAGCATGCGCGCATCGAGGGCATAATCGGTTTCCG
>JAQCIA010000286.1 GCA_027620105.1 Verrucomicrobiota bacterium
GGCGGGTTTTGCTCTGATTCAGCCATAAAATCCTGATTTCTCGATGAACCGAAAAGAGTACTAAGGCCGCACCGCCTGGGTCAACGGTTTCCGAGTGAAGTCTGTGCCTGTTTCTTCCGCCGCTATTTCCGTGGGGCACACGAATTGGAAGGAATCTCACACCGTCGGAACCGCGTCGGCGCGTGCCACAGTGATCTCCAGGATGCGGGCGCCAGGCCCGCACACCTCCCAACCCCGAGCCAGTCGATGCCCGGGAATCCAGACCACGTCCCTCCCGCACACGAGAATCGGAATGGCATGCCGCGCCTCCGCCGGCACCTTGGCGTTCACAAAAATGTCCTGCAACTTCTGGCTGCCGTCCATGCCCAGCGGCGACAGGCGATCCCCCGCCCGCCATGCGCGCAACACCAGTCGCCGACGCCCGAGCTTGCGCCAGGACAGGCTGACGCTCGCCGGCAAGGCCCCCACAACCTGCCCGCGCTTGCGCAAGATGCGCGTTCCCTGCCGCGCGCACACCACAATCCCCACCTCGGGAATCTGCGTCACGCCGGGCAATTCCAGAAAGGCTGCAAAATCCTTCGCGCGCGCCGCTGGCCTTGCCGCGCGCAGTGCCCCGCCGCGCCGCACCACGCGCTCACCGCCATCGAGGCTCACCGCCCCGGCACCGCGCGACTGTCCAGCCAGCGCATCAACGGCGTCCACCTGCGCGAATGTCAAATGCTCGGGATCGCTCCCGTTCTCCGCCAGCCACAACCGGATCACGCGGCGGCGCACCGCCCGGTGCCGATCGCGGAGCCGGGCCACATCGAGCGCACCGTCTGCGCTCGCAACCTCCGCCAATGCCGTTCGTGCGAGGTCCTCCATGCAGGCGTCATCCTCACGCAGCAGTTCCGCCGTGCGCACGAGCGCTTCCGCCACCCGCGGATTCAGCGCCGCCGCCAGCGCCGGCAACACATCGTGCCGCACGCGGTTACGCAGCATCGCGCGATCCGTGTTGCTGCCATCCTCGCGCCAGGGTTGGCGCCGCTCGTGCAGGTAAGCTGCAATCTCCCGCCGCCAGACGCCCAGCAGCGGACGCAGAATCCGGATGCCGTGCGTCACGCGTACCGGGGGAATGCCCGCCAACCCCCGCGGGCCCGCGCCGCGCGCCAGGCGCAGCATCACCGTCTCGGCCTGATCATCGGCCGTATGCGCGGTGACAATCGCAACCGCCCCACCCCGCGCGCCCCAGCGTCGCGCCACATCCACCAGCACATCATACCGCACCGCCCGCGCCGCCATCTCAACGGAAATCCCCCGGGCCCGCGCAACATCCCCCACGCACACGCGCTTCACCACGCAGGGAAGCTTCAGGCGCCGCGCCAACGCGCGGACGAAACGCGCATCCGCATCCGCCTCTGCCGCGCGCAATCCGTGGTGCACATGCACCACCTTGAGTTGCAGCTTCAGACGCGGCGCGAGTTGCCGCAGCACCACCAGCAGCGCTACCGAATCCGCGCCCCCCGAAACCGCCACGAGCAGGCGCTTGGCCTGTGCGGGAACGCTGCGTGCTTGCAGCGCCTGGCGGGTGTGTGGAATCAGTGTCACGCGCGGGGCACGAGGCGATCGACCCCACCCATGTAGGGCACGAGGGGCGGTGGCAGAATCACGGAGCCATCCGCCTGCTGACCGTTCTCGAGAATCGCGACCACCAGCCGTGGCAGCGCCACGCCGGATCCGTTGAGCGTGTGCACAAAGCGCAGGCGCCCCTCCACATCCCGGAAGCGGATCCCCGCACGGCGCGCCTGAAAATCTTCGAAATTGCTGCACGAGGACACTTCCAGCCAGCCCTTGTGTCCCGGCGCCCACAGTTCGAGGTCGTAGCACTTCGCCGCCGCAAAGCTGAGGTCGCCGGTGCAAAGCGCCTTGACCCGGTACACGAGCCCCAAACGCTTCAAGATGTCTTCCGCATCGGCGCGCAACGTTTCCAGCTCCGCGTAGGACGTTTCCGGCGTCGTGAACTTGACCAGCTCCACCTTGTCAAACTGATGCAGACGGATCAGCCCGCGCGTTTCCTTGCCCGCCGCGCCCGCTTCGCGACGAAAGCAGGGCGTATATGCCGTGAGCAACACCGGCAAGGCCCGATCAATCGTTTCTTCGCGATAAAAATTCGTCACCGGTACTTCAGCCGTGGGAATCAGATACAACTCGTCCGCCGCGAGCCGGTACATGTCCTCCGCCATCTTGGGCAGCTGACCGGTCCCGGTCATTGCCCCCGCATTCACCAGCGCCGGCGGCCAGACTTCGGTATAACCGTGGTCACGCGTGTGCACATCCAGCAGATACTGAATCAGCCCGCGCTGCAGCCGCGCGCCCGCCCCCGTGAAGAGCGCGAACCCCGCACCGCTCATCTTGGCCGCGCGCTTGAAATCAAACAGCCCCAGCCACTCGCCCAACTCGATGTGCGTCCGGGGTTCGAACGCAAATTCGCGCGGCGTGCCTTCCTGGGCGATCACGGGATTGGCGGCATCATCCTGCCCCACGGGCACACTCGCGTGCGGCACGTTGGGAATCATCAGGAGCCCGCGCTGTGTCTCTTCCTCGCTCGCGCGAACCCGCACGTCCAGTGCGGCAATCTGCTCGCCCACATCACGCACCGCCGCCTGGGCCGCCGTGGTGTCTTCGCCCTTTTTCTTCAGCTCGCCGATCTGCTTGGACGCCGCGTTCCGCTGACTCTTCAGCGTCTCGACCTCCGTTAGCAGGCGCCGGCGCTCTTCGTCGAGACGCAGGAGGGTGTCGACCGCGTCCGTGGACGCGCCCCGGGCGTTCAAGCCCTGGCGGACCCAGTCCGGATTTTCGCGAATGCGTTTGACGTCAAGCATGGTAGCCTTGCTAGGTTGTTGTGGTGCGCATCGTACCGGATGCCGAATTGCCTCAAAAGCAGAAAATCCCAGGCGCGCGGACGAACACATGCAAGCAGCCTCCGAACGAAGGTCACAGCGAAAGCACCCGCGCAGCGCGGCGCGATATGGATTGGCGTGCCTCTGGCTGCTGCCCCTGGCCGGGCGGGCGGACCTGGCCGAGGAAGCCGCGCGCTGGGACGCGCAGAATTGCGCAAGCCACAGCAACCGCGCCGACGTGCTCATCGCGCCGAATATCATCGCGGACCGCGCAGCCCAGACCGTGCGCATGCTCGCCACATCCACGGGGATTGCCGCCGGGGAACCGGCGGAATTCGTCTTGGTCACCCCCGCCAGCGACCACGCATACGAAGCCCTCGCCGCCACGCGCGCCCCGGCCGCGGCCCTGCGCGACGCCCTGCTCTTCATCGGCGCACCACCCGGCCGTTCGCCCAATCCGCGCGCCCTTATCTTCTGGCCCAAGGGGGAACGCACCTTGATCACCGTGCGCCCGCTCGACGCCTCCGCGTCCACCAATGCCTGGACCGCCCCGCGCCCCGTGGAGGACCTGATCATCGACGCGTCTTCGCGCAAACCGCCGCGCGCCGACGGCTTCC
>JAQCIA010000287.1 GCA_027620105.1 Verrucomicrobiota bacterium
GGGAATGGGCAGGCTTGATTGTGGTGGGGAAACTCGGAGAATGGATTGCGCGCGGGGCTGAGGACGCGGGATGGGCGCCGGCGCGCATCTGCCGCTGTGACAGCACGGACGCCGCGGCGCGCGCGCTCGCCGAACGCGCGCAGGCTGGGGATGGCGTGCTGTTGAAGGCTTCCCGGGGTGCGCGCCTGGAAGCGATTTTGAAGCACGGAATCGGGCCACAAGGTGCGGCCCCGGCGGTGTGAGGCGGACGGCATGTTGTATTACTTATATTTGCTGGAAGAGTATTGGTCGGCGTTGCGCGTGTTCCGCTACATCACGGTGCGCGCCGTGCTGGGTGCAGGCACCGCTTTTCTGCTGTGCGTCTGTCTGGGGCCGTGGGTGATCGAACAGTTGCGCCGGTTGAAGGTGGGGCAGTACGTGCGCAAGGACGAAGCACCGCCACTCTATCAATATCACGGACAGAAGGCGGGGACTCCCACGATGGGGGGCCTCCTGATCATCGGGTCCATGACGCTCTCCACCTTGCTCTGGGCCGATCCGGGCAACGTGGCGGTCTGGCTCGTCATCAGCACGCTGGTTGTGATGGGCGGCATTGGCTTCGTGGATGATTACCTGAAAGTGGTGCGCAAGCAGTCCAAGGGATTGAGTGCACGGGGGAAGTTCGCCATGCAGTCGGGGTGGGCCCTGCTGGTGGGTGCGCTGATGCTCATGATTCCCGAAACACGTGAAGGTGCCCGGCAATTAATGGTCCCCTTCCTGAAAGAGCCACTGATTGCCGACATGGGCGTGATCGGCTCTCTGTTCTTTATTGGTCTCGTGCTGGTTGGTGCGAGCAATGCCGTGAATCTGACGGATGGCTTGGATGGGCTGGCCATCGGTTGCAGCAGTTCCGTGGCCATCACGTATCTGGTCATGGCCTATGCGGCCGGGCACCAGGTGTTCGCGCGCTATCTGCACATCCCGTATGTGCCTAGTGGTGGCGAACTCGCCGTGTTATGCGGCTGCCTGGCGGGTGCCTGCCTGGGATTCCTCTGGTACAACTGCCACCCCGCGCGCGTGTTCATGGGCGATACGGGGAGCCTGGCGCTGGGGGGGGCAATTGGCATGATTGCGCTGCTCATTAAGCAGGAAGTTGTGTTGGTGCTGGTCGGGGGCGTGTTTGTGATCGAAGCGGTGAGCGTGATTCTGCAAGTGGCTTCCTTCAAGCTGCGCGGTAAACGCATCTTTGCCATGGCGCCTTTGCATCACCATTTCGAAATGAAGAAGTGGAGCGAAACGCAGGTGACGATTCGCTTCTGGATTCTTTCGATCATCTGCGCGCTGCTGGGTCTGCTCACACTTAAGATGCGATAACGGCGGGAGAATCGGCGACAACATGACCACGCATACGGATCGCATGCGCCCGCGCGCGGTGGTGCCACCCGATGTTGCCGCACCGGTCGGGTTCCACCGACGGGCGCTGGTCTTGGGGCTGGGGCGCAGTGGTGAGGCGGCTGCGGCGCTGCTGTGTTCCGAGGGCACGGACGTCACGGTGCTGGATCAGCATGACACGGTCGAATTGCAGGCGCGCGCGGAGGCCTTGCGCGCCACCGGTGTGACGGTTATGACGGGGGCAACGCGGCCCGCGGCGCACGGCGTGGACGTTGCCATCCTCAGTCCCGGCATTGCGGCGGATGCGGCCTGGGTGCGTGCGGTTGTGCCTCAGGGAACGCCGATCATCGGCGAATTGGAGTTTGGCGCTTCACGGTGTCACTGTCCCCTGCTGGCCATCACGGGGACGAACGGTAAGAGCACACTGGCGAAGCTTTGCGCGGAAGCCTTGACGTTGGCGGGAAAGCGCACCGCCCTAGGCGGGAATTTTGGGACGCCGCTTTCTGCGTTGGCGGCGCACTCGTCCCAGCAGGATTGGATTGTGGTCGAGGTCAGTTCCTTTCAACTGGAGACCACGACGTTGTTTCATCCGCGTGTGGCGATCTTGCTCAACTTGCAACCCAACCACTTGGATCGGCACGGCGACATGGCCACGTATGCGGCACTGAAGTGGCGGATATTTGAAAACATGGGGAATGGTGATACCGCCGTGGTGCTCGACGTGTTGTGCGCGGATGAGCGTGCCCCAGTACGCGGACAGCATGCCGCCGCCGCCGGGCCTAGCTGGCAAACATTCGGTGCGGAGGCGCTGGCGCAATATCGGTACGTGGGAGGCCGGATCGCATGCCCCGCCGGCGACGTGATTGATTTGGGCGGTACGCGGTTCGATAACCCGATTCTCGGTCCGGCGGCCGGGGCGGCGACAGCGGCGTTGCGAGCCTGCGGCCTGTCTGCGGACGTGGTGGCGCAGGCGATTCGGCAGTTTCAGCCGCTCCCGCACCGCATGCGGGAGCAGGGCGACATTCGGGGGGTACGGTTCATCAACGATTCCAAGGCGACGACGCTGGCCGCCATGGTTGCGGCCCTGTCTATGACCCCCGGTGTCGTGCGTCTGATTGCGGGCGGATTGCTCAAAGAAGCGCAGTTGACCGACGTGCAAGAAATACTAGCCAAGCGGGTTGCGGCACTCTATCTTATCGGGAAATCTGCACCCTTGATGGATGCCGCATGGTCGCACGCCGTGACGTGCCACATGTGCGGGACGCTGGAACAGGCCGTGCGACAGGCATGGCGTGACGCCGGGCGTGGGGAGACGGTGCTGCTTTCGCCGGGGTGCGCGAGTTTCGATCAGTTCAAGAGTTTTGAAGACCGGGGCGAACAATTTGAACGCCTCGTCAGGAGGATACGTGAGGAGGATCGCCATGAAAACGTCGCGTCTGGTTAGTGCGGTTGTGGCAGGACATTGTTTGGTCGTGGGCGCCATCTTGTGCGTGCAGGGCTGTGGGACAACGGGACCGGTGACTTCATCGACACCACCGCCGGAGCCGCCGATGCCCGGTGCGGTGGTGGCGCGGCCGCCACCGCCAGTCTCCACGGCGACGCATCGACCCGCATTGCCGCCGATTGTGAAACCGCCGGTGAAATCGTGGCCGACGGAAACGACGGCGTACACCGTGCAGAAGGGCGACAGCATTTCACTGATCTGCTCACGCTTTCATGTGAGCCGGGCGGAAGTCATGGCGCTGAATCGCATAACGGATGCGAACAAGATCAAAGCTGGGCAGGAATTGCAGCTGCCCGGGAAAGTGAATCTCGGAGCGCCGATGCCGGTGACGAAAAAGAAGGCGCCCGCGGCGGCACCCGAGGCCAAGGAGACGACGGCCTCGACACCGGCGACAAGCGCCGCGTCCGTTGCTGGCGTCTATGAGGTGAAAGGCGGGGACTCACTTTCCAAGATCGCTTCGCGCAACGGCACGACCGTGGCGGCATTGAAGGAAGCAAATGGTCTGAAGAGTGATCGGATCAACGTGGGTCAGAAGCTCAAGTTGACCGGTGCAGCGTCCGCCGCGGCCGATCCCGTAGCAGACGTTCCCGTAGCGGCTGATCCCGTAGCGGCT
>JAQCIA010000288.1 GCA_027620105.1 Verrucomicrobiota bacterium
AAGCCGTACCAGCGCCGGGTCAACTCCATCCAGGCGGGATCGTTGGTGCGCGCCTGGCAGCGATGCAGCACCCACTCCGGCAACCCGCCGTGCAGGCACTCGCCATTGGCGAAAGGCCCCATACGCAGCCAGACGAGCAGCCCGGCGCGACCGCAGGCAGTGAGAAAGGCCCGCAGATCGCGATTGTCGCTCCAATCCACCTCACCGGGGAGCGGCTCGTGATGCAGCCAGAACAGGTACGTGGCCACGATGTCGACTCCGCCTGTGCGCATGCGGCACAACGCCTCATCCCATTTCGCGCGCGGATAGCGGCTGAAGTGGAACTCGCCCATCACCGGCAGCCACGGTTGGCCGTCACGGTAGAAGGACCAGCGATCGACCGTGAGCCGCCCCCGGGGGCCATCAGGCGGCCCCATCTGCAGATCGTCAGGGCAGACAACCGCCGACGCGGCCGCCCGCGCATCGATGCAAGACAAGTTGGTTGTGACGATATCCATGTCCGATTCTCCAGGGCGAGTCTTCATACCGTTCTTGTCTGCCTTGCTCGTCTAGTTAAGAAGAAACTGACTTATCCGGGGACAGGCAGCGGAGGCGGCGGGCGAGCGACTCGTCGGCAGGTGCGTCATAAGAAATAAGTTGTGTGTCCCCGGAACTATAGTAGATGTGGCAGTTGTTCGTGAAGGTAGATAGACAACCAGGTATTTCTAATTCCCAACAGCAATGCCCAAAGGTCCCAAAGGAAAACGAACCATGAAAAGCAAAACCCAGAGAGTTTTTTTGGCAATGGCCGGAGCCGTCCTCTTGGTGTCCACAGCTCAGGCGGGAGCCACCGTTGCGGAACGGCCACGGATCCATGGTTGGCGCGTGTCAGATAACAGCCTCACCGTTGACGGACAACGCACGGACTGGGAACGCGCCGGCATGGCGTTCACCCAAGGCGGCGTTAGCGCGAGCGACGCCTCGCACGTGGAGTTTGCCTATCCCGACCGCGGCGGATTCGGCGGCCCGAGCGACTGCTCTTACGCACTCTGGGCCGCCATGGACGCGCAGTACCTGTATCTGTACGCGGAAGTGCGCGACCAGGTCTTGGCGAACGAAGTCGGCAAGGACGAGATTTTCTTCGGTGATGACTTCGAAGTGTTCATTGATGCCAATCCTCCCGCCGACAGGTTCGCGAAGAAAAACAACGAGAATGTCCGCCAGTTCATCTTCCTGCCAGCTTGGGTGAACTCGCAGCAGCCAGCGGGACTGATCTTTCAAGCCGAGAAGAATCCCGGGGTGAAGATGGCCAGCCGGATCAAGCCGGACGGCTACGCCCTTGAGGTGGCTATCCCGAAAGCGCTGTTCCCCGCCTGGCAGGCGCATCCCGAAAGCGATTCCGTGGGATTTGACGTGGTGATGAACGAAGCCGACGCCCCGGGGCTCGACGGCACCCATCCGACCGTCAAGTATGCCATGTTCCTGCTCAGCGCCGGGTTTCACCCGGGCTCTCCCGAAAAGCTGGGAACACTCGACTTCCAGCCGGCACCGCCGTTTGCCCCGATGCTGCTAGAGACAGCCAAACCCACCCCGTCGGCCGTGCTGACCGCGCTCTCCAGTGACAAGGTCGACCCGGTGATCCTCGCGCAACAGGTGCTGGACTGCATCGGCGACGAGCAAGCCGCAGAGCTGGCGACCGCCGCGCTGGCGCATCCGTCCCCGGCCGTCCGGAAGGCCGGGCTCTACCTGCTGGCCAAGCGGCCCGCACTGTCGGCCCCGGTCGAGTCATTGACCGCTTTTTTTGCGCGGCCGACAAATGAACATGGAGACGCCCAGTACTTCGACCACGATCTGCGGACGTATGCGATGATGGCGCTGGCTTTACGCGGCAAACTTCCCGTAAATGCCAACTCGTTCGGCTTTTACACCCGGCTGGCCGCTGCCCCAGCGCTGGAACTGACCTATATCTGGTGCTTGGGAGTCAACGGTGACCGTGCCGCCGTGCCGTACCTGGGCCGTCTGCTCTACGACAGCAACCTGCGCGTGCGCATGAAAGCCGCCATCGCTCTCGGTCAACTCGGCGACCCCGCCGCCGTGCCTGCCCTGGAGGAAATGGCCGCGAATGAGCCTCACGCGTACGGCCGGAATGAAGCGCAAGCGGCTCTGGAACGGATCAAGCAAGGGACGCCAACCCGACAATGAAAACAACACGCAATCATCTGACAACGATGGGCGATGGCGAGCACGCTTTGGTGGGGTTTCGTAACGCCGATCTCCGCCGCAGGTTGAGTGGATCTGGTTGGTCTCAAGGCCGCGACGAGCGGCAGCTCGCGTCCGCATGCATCAGCCGGAAGGCACAAACAGGAACCCGCGGGGGATAGAGTCGCGGTGGAATGCGGGAAAAGGAGTAAAACAATGGACTATTGCACGGTCGGATTTACCGGCGCCCGGATGAGCGCACTTTCGTTGGGGTGCATGCTGCTTGGTCCCGACAAGCCCGCCCCCCCAAATGCCAGACGCTACATATCCAACAAGGAGGAGGGCATCGCCTGCGTTCGTTACGCCATCGATCACGGGGTGAATCATTTCGACAGCGCTGACGGCTATGGCGGCGGGTTGAGTGAGGTGTGGTTGGGTGAAGCGATCAAGCCGTATCCCCGTGAATCCCTGCTTATCTCGACCAAGTTGGGTGCCTGCGGCAAAGTGGATTCGTCCGCACCGCATGTGTATTCGCGCCCCAATATTCTGGCGGCCTGCGATCAGGCGCTACAGCGAATGGGCACGGATTACCTCGACTTCTTTATTTTTCATCATCCGGGCTTCGGTGAGTTTGTCGAGGAGGCGTTGGACGCCATGTCCAGCCTCCAGCAGGCGGGGAAGATCCGCTGGTATGGTAACTCCATCTATTCTTCGGTGCCCGATATTGTCGCGACTTATCCGCGGCTGCACCCCGGCCACTGGCACGCGGGCGGCGGTCCGCTTTGGCATGCCCCTGACGATGCGGGTTTCATGGAAATCAAACGGCGCGGCGAGGCGGCGGTGCTGATGGCTCCGTTGCTGTCGGGTCTCTTCAGCGGGGCGTATGGACTGGCTGAGTTGCCCGAAGTGCAGGCGCGTTTTGCGGGGCATTGGTGGTTTGAGAAACACGATATGGCGGCCACCCTCGCGGCGATGGACCGCGTCAAAGCGCGATGCGGGGACCTGGTCGCTGTGCTCTATCGCTACTGCCTGCAACTCCCCGGTGTTGCGTCGGTCCTGCCGGGGTTCCGCACACTTGATCAGGTTAAGTCCTCGATCGCGGCGGTGGAACGCGCGCCGCTCACGCCGGACGAGATGCAATTTATCTATGAGACCATGCGTGAGGAAACCACGCGAACGGGAAATTAGGTTCTGTAAAATCCGGGAGCAGTCACCGATTATCCATAACAGTGGGTCCCGTTTTGGAGTACCTGTCAACGATTTGCACGACCATGGGCACCGGGCGGGCGTGGCGAAGGCGGCGGCGA
>JAQCIA010000289.1 GCA_027620105.1 Verrucomicrobiota bacterium
GCGCAACGCTGACATTTGTGCACGGCGTCAGCGGCCGCAATGCGAAGCACTTCTTCGATGTGTGACACCGCGGCCTCTGCGTCGCGCCGGATGTAGTCCTTCTCGTCCGCGTTGGCGGCCATGTCGCGCAGGTCGTGCAAACAGGGCTCGGCCGCCGCGCCATAGGCCTTCAAAGCCTTGATCGCATACTGTCTTGTCTGCGCATGTGCATCGCGCCGTGCCAACGGCGCCAGTGCAGCCACGGCGGCCGCCTGGTCCACCCCGAGCCACGCCAGTTTCCCCAGTGCCGATGCCGACAGCCGTCGCACATTGGCCGAAGCCGATCGCAGCAGTTTCAGCAAATCGCCGAAGCCCGCCGTCTCGCCTTCCCGGCCAATGGCCACGGCCCGGTCGGAGAGCCGCTTTTCCAACTGTCGGTCCATCGGGTTCTTCATGCAATGTCCAGTTCCGGCGTCGACGAGCGCAGTGCAGTCAGCCTTTGAACGCGATCTCTTTCACCGCAATCGTCCCGCTCGCCACCTCCACAAACGGTTTGCCTTTGCGCACGCCGACCGTGCCATAGCCGGTGGCGGTGGCGAGAAAAGCGCGGAAATCGCCTTTCACCTGTGGATCGAGGTGCAGGGTCTTCGTGACCGCGTCGTAACGCGCGCCGGTCAGGGCCTGCAGCAGGCCATAGGACGACATGGCGCGGGCATACCAGTGGCCGCACTCGTATTCGTCAAAGGGGTTGCGCCACCGGCCGTCATAGCGCTTTCGCACAGCGCGGACAATGGCCAGCCCCTCCTCGACCTGGCCGGTCATGATCAAGTGCGAAGCCACCTGGTACTCGATGCCGGTCCAGACTTCGTCGCTGTACGGGAAGGGCAGCGCCGGTTTGCCGCCCTTGGGCCAGGAACAAAGCAGGAGCCCGCCCTCCTGCGGGAAGGCGTAGCCGGGGCGCTGCGGATTCGCGTGATCGCGCAGCGACTCTTTGAAGTTGTTCTCGAATACGGACGCCAGGTGCTTCGCGGTCTTCTTCTCGTCCACCACCGGGCCCACCCCGCAACAGCGCGCGATCCAGTCGCCGAGCACGCCATCGGAAAGACACCCTTTGCCGTACTGATATTTGGGCCCTTCGCGCTTTAGAATCGTTAGCGCCTCGGCCGAGTAGCCACCACCGAAGGACGGGTTCTTGGCTGGATCCCCCGCATGCAGCCCTTCCCACTGCACATTCTGGATAAACCACCCGCCATTCCAGAGCGTCGTGTTCATCGCCTTGCGCCCCTTGGCCAGCAGTTGCGCATAGAGCGCGACATCCTCGCCGCAGGCTTCTCCCATGGCGACAGCCGCGGCCAAGGCTCCGGCGTAAAAACTCGTGCACATGCCATCGGCGCCCCAGAACTCGATGTCGTAAGTGTTGTGATGCGGCTCGACCAGGGTGCCGGTGCGGTCCGGGTCCCAGGTGGCGATGCAGTAGTCGAGGCTCTTGCGGGCGGCGGGCCACAGCGTGCGCAGCCAGGCCGTGTCGCCGCCGATACGCCACTCGCGGTGGAGCTTCATCAGGCCGCCGAGCTGACCGTCAGCGGCTGCGTGGGAGCCATGATCGACCGTCCCGATCGGCAGTGCGCTGCGGAAGGTCTGGTGGCCCCGTTCATCCTGGCTGTCGCGGAACTCGGTCTCGCGCAGGGCTCTCTCCAGCTCCGGGAAAAGGTGCGGGATGCTCTGCGCATAGTTCCAGACGTGCGTGCAGGTGCCGTGGCAGCAACCGCTCCCCGAGTGGCAACCTTCCCAGCCCCAAAGTTTGCCGTCTGCCTGCCGCAGGCAGGTCGGGGACTTGAGAATGGCGAGGTTGGCGGCAACGGACTCCACAACCTCCGGCGGCAGCGTGGTGTCGTAGAAGCAGTCGCGGAAAGCAACGCTGGCGGCGCGCAGGCGATCGTAGTGCAGGCGCCAGTGACTGACGACCTCCGCCAGAGTCGCGAAGTGCGCGGCATACCAGGGGGTGTAATAGGGTGATTCCACAGCCGCTCCGCCAGCGCTACAATCGCAGCCGCTGCCGCAATCGCCCGCCGGTTTCTGGAGGCTGACGAGCAACCCCCAAACAGAGTCATCGCAGCGATCGAGAGCAACGCAGATTTCATGTTCTCCGGCACTTAGCTTTAAGGGCACTCGGGTCCGGGTGTTGGGTACGGGATTTTGCTTCCCGGGCGTGGCTGCCACGGCTTGGCCGTCGACGAAGATCCGGACACCGCCATCATGCCCGACATGCAGAATGCGCTCGCAGGCGGTCTCCAGCGCGATGCGCGTGGCCAGGTAGATGATCCCCACTCCGCTGCGCACGGCGTGGATATCAACGAGATCCCTGCCATTCGGAAGAGCTTCCCAGCCGGCGTCCCGCTGCGTCATGCCTACATACGGCGCCTGCCGAATATCCGCTCCCGGCATTAAGTGCGAAGCGTGCCAACCATCGGCGAGGAACGGCTCGCTGCCGGGCGGCTGGGTGGCGCTGGCCCCGCCCGCCCGCACGGCGCTGCTCGGCACATGCCAGGCCAAGTGGAGGCGGATGGTCTTCTCGGCGCCCGCCTTGATCGTAAACGGAACGTAGAGGCTGCCGCCACTGCCCGGCGCGCCCTCGGCGTGGGGTGGCTGCGATACCACGTCGCCGGCCGCCACGCGGTTCCAGACCATGGTCAGGGCGTCAAACCAGCCGCCGCGAAACCAGGCGGCATCGACCGCCGTCGCCGGATCATCGGTGAAAGCCGCAAGACGGCCTTCCGCCTCCGGTTGGTTGGGTAGCGCCGGCTGGGACAGGACGAAGCCGTGCTCGATGACTCTGATCCCGGCGCCATCGCCAATCTTCATGAAGTTCGCGGCATGAAAGGAAAAGACCGCCTTGACCGCCTTGCTTGAACGGTTGGCAAAGCGGTATTCGATCGCCGCCACCGGCAGGCTGGAGTCGTCTGCTGTGCCCGGGGTGAAGGGACTCCAGCCGGTCAATTCCGCCGTCACCGGCATGGACGGGTCGGCGAGCGACACCGTGGCGAAAGGGAAGCGCGCCCGGAAGGATGCGTCCGCAAACCGTGGCAGGCCGTAGGTGCGGCCGGTGAGACCATTTCCCGGTTCGCCAAACGCTCCTGAAGCGACGCTGCCAAAGGCCTTCCACATCGGCACCGGACCTTCGAGCACCCGCGCGGTCTTGGCGCCCTTGACGTGCAGCGCGGCGAAGACCTGCGGCTCGTGGACTACGTCCGGCTTGTGCCGCAGCGACACCTGCGACAGGGCACCGGTGCCTTCCAGGCTGATCATGCCCGCGCCGATGCCGCCCAGCGGAAAAGCGACGCGATCCAGGCGCGGACCTTGGTAGACGGGTTGAGCCGTGCGTGATTTGTTGCGCATGGCTTGATTCTGTCCTTTTTTGCTGCGCAGACTTTTTACTTTTATCAGATGATCTCCAACCCTTCGCGATCCGGAAGTTT
>JAQCIA010000290.1 GCA_027620105.1 Verrucomicrobiota bacterium
TCTGGATGGAGACGTGCTGCGGACATACAAGGACACGTTCCTGCGCGGGGCGCAGATTCTGGTTGGCCACAGCCTGCTGGCCCGGTTCGCGGACCATGGCTATGGCAGCGGCCAGGCATTGGCGGAGTTTTCGGATATCGACAAACGGAATGCCTTCTTCGCGTCGGTGGGGGCGCTGCCACCTTTGACGGACTTGCAGGCGCAAACGCTGCGCGACGGTGGCCCCACGCGGGCCCTGACCTGGTTCCGGGATCGTCTCAGGGCGCTTGCGTGATGCGCTTGGCGGCCGTTGCCAGCTTACGCGCCAGCAAGGCCGCGGCGTCTTTGAGGGCGGCCTGCCCGGCGGCGCGTGCGGCCTGACCACCGGCCTGCGCGCTGGCGTCTTCGATCGCGAGAATTTTTCCGTCCGCGACGCGCAGAATTTTGGCGGAAATTTCCGCGTTCGAGCGCGCCACATTGACGCCGTAGGCCGAACTCTGGCCGCCGCGGACAGCCGTGGCGGTACCGACGATGGCGTAGGTGGCGTTGACCATTTGCGCTGCGGCGCGCGCATCTGAGACGCTGGTCAGATCCTGAATGGAGCCACCGTCCTTGAGACGCTGAATGGTTCCCAGATCGATCACATCGAAGCCCGCCCGAATCAGCGTCTTTTCAACGGCACTTTGTACAATGTGTTGGCTCGCGTCAGTGGCACGAAACCAGAGCCACTCGGAGTCCACCTGCTCCGGCAAAAAGACCACGAAGGTTGGGGCCGACACAGGAGTGGCCTCCGTGGTGACGGTTTCCGCGGTTGTCACGGTTTCCGGTGCCACATTGACCTGGACCAAGGATTCGTCGGCAAAAGAATTCCAGGCAAACAAAGACAACGCGGCGAGCAAAATGGCAAGGCGCATACGCAGGTCTCCTTCTGCGCGCGGCATGGCGCGCCCGATGAGCATGCCGCAGAGGCTGGTGCGGTGCAATTGCGATCTTGTGCGGAGGGCGTTCAGACCGAGTAGGTGGACGCGGAGGTCTTGCCGCCTTGGCCCGTCCAGTCTGTGTGGAAAAATTCGCCGCGGGGCTTGTCGATGCGTTCATAGGTGTGGGCACCGAAATAGTCGCGCTGGGCCTGCAACAGGTTTGCCGGCAGACGGGCGCAGCGATAGGCGTCATAGTAGGTCAGCGCGGTCACCATTGCAGGAACCGGGATACCCAGTTTCACGGCGGTCTTGATGACGTTGCGCCAGGCGGACTGCGCCTTGGCCACGACCTTGCGGAAGTAGGGATCGAGTAGCAGGTTGGCAAGGTCAGGGCGTTTCTCGAAGGCCTCTTTGATTTTGCCGAGGAACTGCGCCCGAATGATGCAGCCGCCACGCCACATGAGTGCAATTTCGCCGAAATTCAGGTTCCACTGGTGCTCCTGCGAGGCCGCGCGCAGCAGCTGAAAACCTTGTGCGTAGGAGCAAATTTTCGATGCATAGACCGCGTCGTGCAGCTGGGCCAGGAAGCGCGCCCGGTCGCCGCGAAAGGCGGCCCGAGGTCCCTTCAGGATGCGGCTGGCCGCCACACGCTCGTCCTTGATCGCGGAAAGACAGCGCGCAAAGACGGCTTCGGTGATTTGCGGCGTGGCAATGCCAAGATCCAAAGCGGCTTGTGAGGTCCACTTGCCGGTACCCTTCTGCCCGGCGGTGTCGAGGATCAGGTCAACCATCGGTGTCCCGGATTCGGGGTCGATCTTGGCGAGAATTTCACTGGTGATTTCAATGAGATAAGAATCCAGAACCCCGCGGTCCCATTCGGTGAAGACGCTGTGCATGTCGGCTGCGCGCATGCCGAGCCCTTGTGTCATGAGGTGGTAGGCTTCGCAAATCAACTGCATGTCGCCGTATTCGATGCCGTTGTGCACCATCTTGACGAAATGTCCGGCACCGTCCGGTCCAACCCATTCACAACAGGGTGAACCGTCGCCGACCCTGGCAGCGATGCCCTGAAAAATCGGTTTCACACTCGGCCATGCGTCCGCATTGCCGCCCGGCATGATCGACGGCCCCAGCAGGGCGCCCTCTTCGCCGCCAGAGACGCCGGTCCCCACGAACAGTATGCCGCGTTCCTTGAGATCCTGGGTCCGCCGCGCGGTATCTGAGTAGTGGCTGTTCCCGCCGTCGATGACGATGTCGCCGGCCGTGAGGTGCGGCAGGAGCTGGGTGATGAACTCATCCACTGGCTTGCCGGCTTTGACCATCAGCATGATGCGGCGCGGTTGCTTCAGGCTGGCAACCAATTGCGGGATATCGCGGCAGCCGATGATGCGCTTGCCTTTGGCGCGCCCGTTGGTGAATTCTTCGACTTTGCTGACGGTGCGATTGAAGCAGGCCACCGTAAAGCCCTTGCTTTCCATGTTCAGAATCAGATTCTCACCCATCACGGCGAGACCAACCACGGCGATATCAGCGGATGTATTCATAGGAGGACTGTGGGACTGTGGGACTGTAGGACCTTGGGACTTTAGGACTGTTGCGTCTACGGGCTGTCAATTTGGCTCCTTACCGCTTTGATCAGGCCGGAAATCGCCGCGAAGGCTTTGTTGATTTCCTGGCCTGTCTCGTCGTATTCGGGAGTCGGCATATATCCAAGATCACGCGCCAGCAAGAGAAAATATTCAACTTCTTTGAGTGAGGCGCGTGCCACGATCAGGAATCGCAGGTAGTCCGGCTGCGTATCCCGCGCCGATCCTTCCACAATGTTTGCGGGAACGCTGGATGCCGCCCGCCGCAGTTGACTGGTAATCCCAAATTGCTCGTTCCTCGGAAACTCCTGGGTAATTCTATATATACGCAAGGCCAGTGCATGACCCCGCTGCCATGCCACGATTTTGCGATAATCCCTCACCGTCCCGCTTCCGTCGGTCCCACAGTCCTATAGTCCCACAGTCCTATAGTCCCATCCTCACACACCGCTATAGGCCGAAAATCCGCCGTCCACGGGAACCACAGCACCGGTGACGAAAGCAGACGAATCTGAAACGAGCCAGAGCAGGGCACCCACGAGATCATCCGGTTCACCGAATCGGCGCAGCGGGGTGTGGGCAATGATCTTGTCACCGCACGGCGTGCGGGCACCATCGGGTGTGGTGAGGAGCGTGCGATTCTGGGTCGTGAAAAAAAACCGGGGGCCAGGGCGTTGGCGCGAATTCCGGCGGGCGCGAGGTGCACGGCCAGCCACTGGGTAAAATTACTCACGGCGGCCTTTGCGCCGCTGTAGGCGGGGATTTTGGTGAGCGGACGGTCGGCGGCCATGGAGGTGACGTTTATGACGACGCCACTGCCGCGGTCTGCCATGCCGCGGGCGAAGACCTGTCCGATGCCGCCGGTGATTACGGCGGTCTTACCGGTAAAGTCGAAATGCTTCGGTATCGGCATGTGCAATTCACGCGGGCGCTTGTGGGGCTACAAAGTGTTT
>JAQCIA010000003.1 GCA_027620105.1 Verrucomicrobiota bacterium
GCGACGGCGCGGGGGCCGCGGTGCTGCGAGCGGGCGTGCCGGGGCGCGGGATTATTGGTACGGTTGCGGGGTCGGACGGGACGCTGGCGGGGCTGCTGCATATTCCTGGCGGCGGGAGCCGGAGCCCGTCGTCGCACGAGACCATTGATCAGCGGCTGCACTATCTCAAAATGCAAGGCAATGAGGTGTTCAAGCACGCCGTGCGTTGCATGTGCGATGCGAGCCAGGAAGTGCTCGAGCGCCATGGGCTCAAGGCCGAAGACGTCAAGTGGGTGGTGCCGCACCAGGCCAACTTGCGCATCATTCAAGCGATTGCGCAGCGTCTCGGCATTGGCATGGAGCGGTTTTGTCTGAATTTGGACCAGGTCGGGAATATGTCCAGTGCATCGATCCCGGTGGCGCTCGACGAGGCGGTGCGCGCGGGGCGGATTCAGAACGGTGATCTGGTTTTGTTTGTGGCGTTTGGCGGCGGGTTCACCTGGGGTGCCAGCGTGATTGAGTGGCACCATGGCAAGTAAGTTGGCGGTTGTTTTTGCGGGGCAGGGCGCGCAGGCCGTGGGGATGGGGCGGGACCTGGCCGAGGCCCATCCGGAATGCCGGGATCTGTTTCAGCGGGCTGATGAGGCGCTGGGCTATGGGCTCTCCAAAATCTGTTTTGAGGGGCCGGTCGAGGAACTGACCCGCTCCAATCATTGCCAGCCGGCAATCTTTGTGGCTAGCCTGGCGTGTTTTCATACGCTGATGCGCGAGATGCCCGAGTTGCAGTTTGCGGGCACGGCGGGGCTCAGCCTTGGCGAGTGGACCGCGCTGCAAATAGCCGGTGCGATTACCTTTGAAGACGCGCTGCGGGCGCTCGAGGCGCGGGGCCGGTTCATGCAGGAAGCGTGCGAGGCGAGCGAGGGCGGGATGGTGAGCGTCATGGGATTGGCCCCGGAACGTTGCGCCGACGTGGCGGCGGAGGCGGGGGTGGAGGTGGCGAACCTCAATTCGCGCGAACAGACGGTACTTTCCGGGCGCAAGGAAGACATCGTGAAAGCGGAGGCGCTGGCCAAGGTGGCCGGGGCCAAGAAAACCGTGGTTCTGAATGTGGCGGGGGCATTTCATTCCCGGCTCATGCAGCCGGCGGCGGATCGGTTGGCGGAATTTCTGGCGGGGGTGCCGCTGGTGACGCCGAAGGTCACAGTGCTGTCGAACGTGACGGGGGAACCGCACGGCAATCCGGATCAGATGCGGCGTGACTTGGTGCGTCAGGTGACGGGGTCCGTGCGCTGGGTTGGGTGCATCGAGTGGTTTGCGGCGCAGGGGATTCGGGGATATGTTGAGTGCGGGCCGGGAAAAGTGCTATCCAGTCTGATCAAGCGCATCCAGGTGGACGCACGGGTGGCGAACGTACAGGATGTGGGTAGCCTGGAAAAGACGGTTGCGGCGCTAAAGACCGCAGAATGGGAGGCATAAGATGGGAGCTGTTGAAGGCAAGATTGCCCTGGTGACCGGCGCAGCGCGCGGGATCGGCCGGGCCATTGCGGAAGAGTTGGCGGCCGAGGGTGCGGATCTGGTGCTGTGCGACCTCAAGGCTGAGTGGCTGAGCGAAACGGCGGCGGCGATTCAGGCCAAGGGGCGCAAGGCGGTGTGTCTGCCGGCGGACGTGGGCAACGGCGAGTCGGTGGACGCTGCTGTGGCGGAAGCCGTCAAGCAGTGCGGCCGGATCGATATCTTGGTCAACAATGCCGGCATTACCAAGGACACGTTCCTGGCGCGCATGAGCGAGCAGGACTGGGATGCGGTGATCAACGTTAACCTTAAGGGGACCTTCCTGTTTACCAAGGCGGTCGGGAAGGTCATGATGAAGCAGCGGGGGGGCGCGATCGTCAATATAGCGTCGATTATTGGCTTGATCGGAAATGCGGGCCAATGTAACTATGCGGCGTCAAAGGCCGGGGTGATCGCCCTGACCAAGTCAGTCGCTAAGGAATTGGCCAGCCGGAACGTTCGTGCCAACGCAGTGGCGCCGGGATTCATCGATACGAAGATGACCGAGGTGCTGGCGGACGACATCAAGAAGCAGATGTTGGCATTGATTCCTTTGGGGCGTTTCGGTCAGCCTCGCGATGTTGCCCGGGTGGTGGTCTTTTTGGCGGGCGAGCAGTCGGCCTATTTGACTGGGCAGGTGTTGACGGTGGCAGGTGGGATGGCAATGTAGGGCGGGACTTGCCCGTGGGTATTAAGTCGGGTAGCGGTTACGGTTAGAAAAGGAGAACCAATCATGTCGCTGGAAGAGAAGGTCAAGGAAATCATCGTTGAACAGTTGGGCGTCAATGCGGACCAGGTGACGGCCCAGGCATCCTTTATTGAAGATCTCGGTGCCGATTCGCTGGACACGGTCGAACTCGTGATGGCGTTTGAAGAAGAGTTCGGGGCGGAAATCCCGGATGAAGACGCTGAGAAGCTCACGAATGTCGGGGCCGTGATTCAGTACCTGAAGGGCAAGGGCTTCGACAAAGCCTGATCTGCCCTTGGGTTTGCCGGGGCGGAGTGATGCCCTTCCGCACCCGGACCTTCTTTTCCTAACCACGTTTGGTCCTGAGTGCTTGCCATGAGACGTGCCGTCATAACGGGTATTGGCTTGGTTTCGCCCTTGGGGTGTGACCTCAAGACCGTCTGGGCGCGCATGCTGGCGGGGACCTCCGGCGTGCGCCGCATTACCGTCTTTGATGTTTCGCCAAAGGGGTACGACACCAAGATTGGTGGCGAAGTCATCGATTTCGACATTGATGCCTATATCGGCAAAAAAGAGCAGCGCCGGATGGACATTTTCTGTCACTACGGCCTGGCGGCCGCCCAGCTGGCGATGAACGATTCTGGCCTCGACGTGGCCAAACTGGATCCCACCCGCATTGGTTCCAACGTCAGTTCCGGTATCGGCGGACTGCAGACGCTCCAGACGCAGTACGCGAATTTGCTGCAAAAGGGACCGGAACGGTGCTCGCCCTTCATGATTCCGCAGATGATCACCAACATGGTGGCGGGGTTGGTGGCGATTCGATTCAATCTCCAGGGACCGAGCTACTCCATGGTGTCGGCCTGCGCCTCCGCGGCCCATGCGATCGGCATGGCCCAGCGGCATATTCGTGATGGTGAGGCGGACATCATGGTCACGGGCGGCGCGGAAGCCGCCATCTGCGAGCTGGGGCTGGCGGGTTTCGGCAACATGAAGGCGCTCAGCCAGCGCAACGATGAGCCGACCCGCGCGAGTCGACCTTTTGATCGCGAGCGTGACGGTTTTGTGATCGGCGAGGGCGCCGGGGTGCTTGTGGTGGAAGAACTCGAGCACGCGAAGGCACGTGGCGCGCATATCTATTGCGAAGTGGCCGGATTCGGGCAGTCCTGCGATGCGAGTCACATCACGGCGCCGATGGAGTCTGGCGAAGCCGGGGCGCGGGCCATGAAACTGGCCCTGAAAGATGCAGCGATGAATCCCGAAGATGTGGATTATATCAATGCGCACGGCACCAGCACGCCCCTGAACGACAAGATCGAGACCAAGGTCATCAAGCTTGCCTTGGGTGAGGCGCTCGCCCGCAAGGTCACGATCAGTTCCACGAAGTCCATGACCGGACATTTGCTTGGTGCGGCGGGTGGCATCGAAGGCGCGGCCTGCGCGCTGGCCATCAAACACGGAGCGATCCCGCCCACGATCAATCTGGAAACCCCCGATCCCGAGTGCGACCTCGATTACACGCCCAACACCGCGCGCCAGAAGCCGGTCCGTGCGGCACTGAAGACAGCGCTGGGTTTCGGCGGTCACAATATCTGCCTCGCGTTCAAAGCGTTGGCGTGAGTGACGGCGGCGGGGCTTCCTGACCGGTGCACGCATGAAGTTGAATCTGAAGTTTCTGGGGTGGCTGGCCCTGGCGGTGCTGACCGTCGCGGTGATTAGCAATGTGATCATCCATCGGGCGACGAGTGCCGTTGTGCGCAGCCAGACGGGATTCGACCTGACCTTTGATCGCATTAAGGTTGGTCTGTTCCGGCCGTCGCTGGAGATCACCGAGCTCAAGCTGTTCAATCCGCCGGACTATGCGGAGCGCCCCGCTGTGTACATTCGGCGGGCCTACGTGCGCTACTCCCCGATGGTGCTGTTCGGCCGCGATACCCATTTGCACGAAGTCGTGTTGGACATGCCGCGGGTGGTGGTGGTGCGCAAGGCGGATGGCGAAACGAATTTGTCGCGTTTGGGGAAATCCGTAAGGCCGGCGGATGTGGGCATCGCGTCTGCTACGCCAGTGGATTGGAAAGCGTCTGATGAGAAAAAGCCGCCGCGCCCGTTGCGCATCGACAAGTTGACGGTGAAGTTAGGCGATGCGCAGTTGATTGTGCATTCACCCCGTGGTGGTGCGGCGCGTTTCCGTTCCATTGAGATGAACATCGAGCGGACTTATCAGAATGTGACCGACTTGAATCAAGTGGCACTCAGGCTCGTGGCGGAAATCGTGGCGAATGAAACGGTTGAGGTGGTGAACAAGGTTTCCACGAAATTGCAGCGGAGCGGGGACATGGAAAAACTTGGGAAGGGCACGCGCAAGTTGGGCAACAAGCTCAACACCAAGCTCAAGAGGACCAAGCTGGAGGATTGAGGGGCTCGCTATGGCGCCGTCCCGATGCGCGCGCGGACGAGATCGGCCAGCGTGTTGGCGATGCGCTCGGTCATGGCGATGGTGGGGCCTTCGACCATGACGCGGCAGATGGGCTCCGTGCCGGAATAGCGCACGAAGACGCGGCCGGCGTCGGCCAGTTCATCTGCGCCCTTCCGAATGGCAGCCTGCAAGCCGGCGATGGAGTCGATTGGGGGCTTTTCCGCGACGGGAACGTTGATGAGAGCCTGGGGGGCGATCTGCATGACGTCGGCCAGACGCGAGAGCGGGGTTTGCGTTTGCTGCATGATGGCGAGTACTTGCAGGCAGGAAATGATTCCGTCGCCGGTGCTGTGGTGGTCCAGAAAGAGGATGTGACCCGACTGTTCGCCGCCAAGATTGGCGCCGACATCACGCATTTTGACAAGCACATTGCGATCGCCAACATTCGCTTCACAATAGCCAATGCCGAGGCCCTTGAGCGCCATGCGCAAGCCGATGTTGCTCATGGGGGTGCAGACAAGCTGATTGCCGGCCAGGATGCCGCGGGCTTGCATGTCCTGAGCGCAGATGGCGAGCACGTGGTCGCCGGTCAGGGCCTGGCCCTTTTCGTCGACCGCGATCATGCGGTCGCCGTCACCATCAAAGGCGAGTCCGGCATGGGCGCCGACTTCCACCACTTTCCGGGCGAGCTCCTCAGGATGTTGTGAGCCGCAACGGCGATTGATGTTTGTGCCATCGGGTGTGTGATGGAGGGTGGTGACGCGCGCGCCGAGTTCGGAAAATACAATGGGGGCCACTTTGTAGGTGGCACCGTTCGCGCAATCCAACACGAGGTGCAGGCCGTCGAGGGATAAATCCCTGGGGAACGCATTTTTGCAGAACACGATGTAGCGGCCCAAGGCGTCTTCAATGCGGAAGGCTTTGCCCACGTGATCGGCGGTGGGGCGGATGTCGTTGATGCGCCCCGAAGATACGAGGGCTTCGATTTCGGCTTCCATGGCGTCGGAAAGTTTGATGCCGCCGCGGGCGAAAATCTTGATGCCGTTGTCCTGGAATGGATTGTGCGAGGCGGAGATGACGATGCCGGCGTCGGCGCGCATGCTCTCGGTGATGAAAGCGATGCCGGGGGTGGGCAGGGGGCCGACGAGCAGCACGTCCACGCCCATGGAGCAGATGCCGGCGGTGAGGGCGTTCTCCAGCATGTAGCCGCTGAGGCGCGTGTCCTTGCCGATGACGATGCGGTGGCGTCCCTCATGCTGACGGCAGATATGTGCGGTGGCGCGGCCGACCGCGAGCGCCGTCTCGGCGGTCATCGGCCAGGTGTTGGCCACGCCGCGGATGCCATCGGTTCCGAAAAGTTTGCCCATCGGTTATCCCTCGCTTCGGCCTCTCCCGGGGGGAGAGAGTGTGTGGTTGGCAATTGAAACGCGGGCAACGACGTCATCGACGATGCCTTGCAGCCAGGCGGTGCCAAGGCTGCGGGTTTCGGGATCGGTGGCGCGCAGCGCGTCTATATATGACGATGCCGAGGTGGCGCCGAGGTGGGGCAGGAAAGCGGCGCAGGCTGGTTTGTCGGAAACGGGCTGGACAAGCGCCTGGGACAGGGCGGGCCACTGTTTGGCAAAGTCGGTTTGAAACTGGGTTTCGGCGGCATAGGCGGGTGGCAAGTTGGCGGCGGACGCGGCGAGTTTCTGGGCCAGTTCACCGAGGCGGGTGACGCGTTCGGCCAGCATGCTGGCGATGCGGGTGAGGGCTCCGGCGTGGGCGGCCGCGGCGAAGGGGTCGCCTTGCATGAAGCGGGCGCGCACCTGTTCGTACCAGTGACGGAGCGCATGCAGGTTCCCGATATAGAGGAGGTTGTTGCGCACCGCGCGATAGGCATTGCGGTAGACGCCGGGCAAGATGACTTTCGTGCCTTCGCGGCGGGGCCCATAGTGCAGATGGCCACCTTCCTCGATGTCGCCGCGCCAGATCGTGCCGGCGGCAATTAAGGTGCCAAAGGCGATGCGCGCCGGTCCCACGAGTCCGCCCTGCCCGCCGAGAAAGATAGGCGCCTGGTCAAGCATGACGCCGCGCGGAACGTCGCCGATCAGCGATGCGGTGGCCTTGTCGCGGTTGGGCGTATAGTTGAAATGCACATAGGAGGAGCCCACTTCGCTATGGTTCCGGCGGTTCGTGCCGCCGGCCATGAGGCAGTCGCAAAAATTCACGAGGCTGCCGGTGGTGACGAAGGGCATGAGCAGGGTTTGTTTGAACCCCACGGCATGTCCGCTGCTGACCTGTTCTTCTAATAGTGTGCCGGGGCGCACGTGGGCATCGGCGCCAAGGGTCACCCCGGTAAGCAAGGTCGACTCTGCGCAGTAGCCGCTTGCGAGGGTCACGTCCGCCTGCAACTGACAATTTTCCAGGGTGAGCGGTCCTTCGCGACCGAGGACGCAGCCCGGGCCGATGCGGGTGTTCGCGCCGCGGATGCGGCAACCGGGATGAATCTCCACACCCGGTGCGATGGTTCCCGGCGGTAGGGCCGGATCTATATAGGTCGAAATCGGGTCGAGGATGATCACACCCTGGGCGCCATGGGCGGCGGTGGTGGGTGTTGAACTAGCACTGGTCATTGATAATCCCAAATTTATGCCAAACACCAGCGGCTGACAATGGCATACTCAACCCCCGACCGGCAGGGGAGTTCCATTTATAGCTTGACGGTGAGAGGCGCCTGTTTCAGAGTTCAGGAACTTTTTTCTGGAGGTTCTCAAACGTGATTCGTTCCATTATTAACCATTTGCTGGGCCTTTTCTCGAATGACATCGGAATTGACCTGGGTACGGCAAACACCCTGGTGTATGTGAAAGACCGTGGGATCGTGCTGCGCGAGCCCTCGGTGGTGGCAGTCCAAGCGGGCACGAAACGCATTCTGGCCGTTGGTGAAGAGGCAAAACGCATGCTGGGGCGAACGCCCGGCAACATCGTGGCGATCCGCCCGATGAAGGCAGGCGTCATTGCCGACTTTGAAATCACCGAGGCCATGCTGCGATATTTCATCAAGAAGATTAACAACCGGCGGAAAATGGTGCGACCGCGCATCATTATTGCGGTGCCGAGCGACATTACCGAAGTCGAAAAACGCGCGGTAAAAGAGTCGGCCATGCGCGCTGGTGCACGGGAGGTATTCCTTATTGAAGAGCCGATGGCGGCGGCCATTGGCGTGGGGTTGCCGGTCCAGGAGCCGGCCGGAAACATGATTGTCGACATTGGAGGCGGGACGACGGAAGTGGCCCTGATCTCCCTGGCGGGTATCGTGTTCAGCCGGTCCGTGCGCGTGGGCGGCGACCAGATGGACGAGTGCATCGTGCAGTATATGAAGCGGGTGTACAATCTGATGATTGGTGAGCGTACGGCTGAGGAGATCAAGATCTCCATGGGATCAGCCTACCCGGTGGATCAGGAAGTGACACGGGAAGTAAAGGGGCGCGACCTGGTGGCCGGGTTGCCAAAGACGCTGACCATCACATCAGAGGAAATTCGCGAAGCGCTGCAGGAACCAGTTTCAGCGATTATTGACGGTATTCGAGCGACCTTGGAACGCTGCCCGCCCGAGCTGGCTGCCGATCTCGTGGATCGGGGGATGATTCTCGCCGGTGGTGGCGCGCTGCTGACAGGCTTGGACAAGCTCATCGCGGAGCAGACCGGTCTGCCGGTGCATCTGGCGGATGATCCGCTGAGCGCGGTTGCCGAGGGTACGGGCGTCGTGCTGAACGAACTGAACTTCCTGCGCCGCACGGGAGCAGGCCGCTCCTAGGCTGGCCGCTTCGCATTCCACACCCGTCAAGACTGCATCCGGGAACACCCGGAAGAGCGGGGACGGTAGATGTCTGGAAAACAGTACGTGGTGGTCATCAGTGTGCTGCTGATGATCTTGGTGCTTTTCAACCTGCCAGCGCCAGAAGCGCTGCGGGCGAAGAGTGTTGTCCACGAGAACCTTTCCCCCTTCCAGAGCGTGCTGGTGTATCTGTCGCGTCAGGCGCGCGGGTTGGGCTGGTACCTGTCCAATGCCTGGAACGCCCCGCAGAGCGAGCAGGCCCTGCGCGCGGAGAACGCGGAACTGCAGCGCGAGGTGTGGCGCATGCATGGAATGCGCGCGGAGAACGAACAGTTGCGTGAACTAGCGGGGATGAAGCAGCAGCGCAAGGAGCGCCTGTTGCTGGGCGAAGTGATTGCGCGCGGGGATGTGATGGGCTGGTGGCAGACCGTGCGGATCAACCGCGGCGCGCGCGATGGTGTGCGCCCGGACATGGCGGTCTTCACGAGTCGCGGGCTGGTGGGGCGGACGACCACGGTGGCCGAGTCGTCCTGCGAGGTGTTGTTGATCACGGATCCGACTTCGCAGGTGTCGTGCCGCGTGGGGATGGGCGGGGCCACCGGGATTCTGCGCGGCGAAGGGGTGACGTTCACCGGCGATCCGCGGCTGGCGATGTTGCAGAACGTGCCGGGGGCGAAAATGGAGTATTTGCCCGCGGAGCGGGCGGCACCGGAAGGTGAGGAAGTTTTTACATCCGGGCTGGGCGGGACGTTTCCCGAGGGACTGCCGGTGGGCCGTATCCGCGCCGTGCGCATGGACCCGTCGCAGCTCTATATGGTGGCGTCCATTGAGCCGGCGGCGAACCTGCGGGGCTTGCAGTATGTGTTCATCATCCAGGTTGGGGAGGGGCAACCGTGACGTGGGTGATCATGTTCTTTGCGGGGGTCGGGGCGGCATTTGTGCAGGCCCACTTTCCGGCACCCATGCTGCTGGGGCAGGTCAAGTGGCCGCTGTTGATCGGCGTGGTGTTGTACTACGCGCTGCAGCGCGAGCCCGAAGACATGCTCGTTGCGGCGGCGTTTACGGGATTCTTGCAGGATGCGCTCAGTCCAGCGCCGCTGGGAATGTCAGCGGTGGTGTTCGCGTGCATCGGGTGGTGCGTGGCGCGCTTCCGGGCGCTGGTGGTGAGCGACACGGTGATCACGCAGGCCTTTTTCGGTTTGGTGGGGGCGGGGATCGCGGCGCTGGCTCTGTATGTGTTGATGCGCGTCGGCGGATTGCTGGGGCTGCCGTTGGGGCAGGGGATCCACAAGATTGTGGGGTCCGCCGTGGAGGGCGCACTCGCCACGCCGCTCGTTTTTATGGTGGTGGGCAAGTTGGACCGGATGGTCGGCAATACGCGGACCGCAAAAGAAGTTGAAGGGGCAGGCAGTGAACTGGACGGAGTTGCTGAGTGACGAGGGGATAAGGTTGCGCATCCTGCTTATCGGGATGCTCCTTGTTTTCCTCGGTCTGGGAACGGTCTTCTGGAATATCCAGGTGGTCCGCCAGACGGAATTTCAGTCGACGCAGAACCGGCAGACGGTGCGGGGCGTACGCCTGCCCGGACCGCGCGGGCGGCTCTGGGATCGCCATGGCACGTTGCTCGCCGGCAACCGCCCGAGCTACGGCATCGCCATTTATGTGGGCGAATTGCGTCAGCCCGGGTCCGCTTCCAACACCCTGAATAAGATCGAGCAGGCGCTCGACACCGTCAGTCGGCACGTGGGGTTGCCCCGGCAGATCACGCGCGACGAAATTGCCGTGCATGTGCGCAAGCGGCGCCCTCTGCCACTGGTGGCCTGGTCAGACATCGACGCCCGCGCCATGGCACGCTTGGCCGAAATGCCGAACCCGCCGCCGGGCGTGGATATTGTCGCGGAGCCCGTGCGCTACTATCCGACGCCGACGCTCGCGCCGCATGTGCTGGGCTACGTGGGGCGGCTCGATCCTGACGATGACAGTTATGACTATTACCTGCCGGACATGGAGGGGCGGGCGGGCATGGAGTTGACCCTCAACAAGCGCCTGTCGGGGGAAGCCGGGGGCCGGCTCTTGCAGGTGGACGCCTCCGGGTTTACCCATCGGGAGCAATCCACGCGCAATCCGCGCCCGGGCGAAGATGTGGTGCTGACACTCGACGCGCAGATTCAGCGGCTGGTCGAAGCGGGGTTGACGGGTGAGCGCGGGGCCTGCGTGGTGCTCGATCCCCGTAACGGTGATGTGCTGGCGATGGCCAGCTCACCCGCGTTCCTGATCACCGACTTGCGTGACGTGAAGCGCTATGCGGCGCTGGCAACGGATCCAGGCAGTCCGTTCCTCAATCGCGCCCTGGGCAGTGCGTACCCGCCCGGCAGCATTTTCAAACCGCTCGTGGCCTTCGCCGCGTTGGAGAACAACCGGATCACAGCGGATGACCTGATTGATTGCCCTGGCTACTATGCGCTGGGCACCATGCGCATTCGCTGCTGGCGCACGACGGGGCATGGGCCTGTGGCGATGCGCAAGGCCATCGAGCAGTCCTGCAACACCTACTTCTGTCAGCTCGGGACGCAGTGCGGCTACAGCCGCATCTATCACATGGCCGAAGCGGCGGGGTTCGGCCGACGCACGGGTATCGAGTTGCCTGGCGAAGCGCGCGGCCTGTTGCCGGATGCTGAGTGGAAGCAACGGGTACAGCGCGACGGTTGGCGTGCGGGCGATACGGCGAATATTTCCATTGGCCAGGGGTATCTGCTCGCCACGCCGCTGCAAATGGCCATGTTCGCGGCCACGATTGCGAACGGTGGCCACGTGTATCGTCCGCGGCTCGTGGCGGATCACAAGCAGGGCGAACTGATCAACGACATGGCCTGGTCGCCCCAGACGCTGGCCGTGGTCCGCGGTGGGATGCTTGATGTGGTTGAGAGTCCCGTGGGCACGGGGAAGCGCGTCAAATTGGAAGACGTGCATGTGGCGGGCAAGACCGGCAGCGCCGAGTATGGCCCCCGCGACAAGCGCCGAAAATATGCCTGGATGATTGTGTTCGCACCGGTGGAGTCGCCGCGTTATGCGCTGGCGATGGTGCTCGAGGATGCCGTTTCCGGCGGCATGAGCACGGCGCCGCGCATGCGTGATTTGCTGGCCGGCATCTTCGCGCTCGAGCAGGCGCTGCCGCCGGACGGGCCTGCGGGAGGGCGCGGATGAGTTTGCGCCATCAGTTCCAACTCGGCTTGCGCATGAACTGGCTGCTGACGGCAGCGGTGCTGGCGCTGATCACGATCGGTGTGATGTTCATCTACAGCGCCACCTTCGCGCGCGAGGATGGTCCCTCGCACAGCCTCTATCAACGGCAGATCATCTGGGCGATGGCCGGCCTCACGGCATACGTGGGATTCGCCGTGACGGATTACCGCCGGCTGCGCCGCCTTTCCTGGGCCGGGTACGCGCTGGGGCTGGGGTTGCTGGTGCTCGTGCTCGTGATCGGCAAGGAAATCTATGGCGCGAAGCGCTGGCTGATGATCGGGAGCGTCGGCGTGCAGCCGTCCGAACTGGCCAAGGTGGCGGTGATCTTTGTGCTCGCGCGGCGCCTGAGCGTGCCGGGCGAAAATTTGGGGCACATGCGACCGCTGTTCAATGTGCTGTCCATTGTGGCCGTGCCCTTCCTGCTGATCATGAAGGAGCCAGATCTGGGGTCGTCGCTGGTGCTGCTGCCGGTCACGCTGGCCATGCTCTTTGTGGCCGGACTGCCGTTCCGATTTGTCGGCGCCCTGGCGCTGTCCGGCTTGGCCATGGCGACCCTCGTGCTGGCGATTCTGTTCCTGCCGCAGGCCATTGGCATGACCGAAGCGCATCAGCAAACCATCATGCGCACGGTGGGCCTCAGTGCCTACCACCGCGACCGACTGATGGTGTTTGTCGACGCGGACCGTGACCCGCTGGGGGCCGGGTGGAACAAGCGCCAGTCGGAAATTGCGGTCGGCTCGGGCGGGCTCACCGGCAAGGGGTTCCTCAACGGCACCCAGAACATGCTCGGATTCCTGCCCCGATCCGTGTCTTCCACCGATTTTATTTTCTCCGTGGTGGCGGAGGAAAAGGGATTCATGGGCTCCGCCACCATCCTGGGGCTGTTTTCCGTAATCTTGATGTGCGGCATCCGCATTGCGTTGGCCGCCCCGGACAAGTTTGGCCGCTTGTTATGCACCGGCATCGTCACCATGTTGTTCGTGCATGGTTTCATCAATACCGCGATGACCGTGGGGCTTGTGCCCATCACGGGCATCCCGCTTCCGCTGTTGAGTTATGGAGGGTCGTTCATGGTCATCGTCATGGCAGCATTGGGAATTGTGCAAAGTGTGCACATCCGGTCGCAACGCGCCGGATTGAGTTTCGAACAAGGCGTGCTTGGGTACGCCGTCTGAATCAGAAGGGAGTGTATATATGGGACTGTTTAGCTTTTTGCGTCGGAAAAAATCCGACCGCGAAATCATCATTAACGCCGAGAGTGTGGAAACGCGGGTGGCCGTCAGCGAAAGCGGCCGGCTGGAAGAGTTTCTGGTGGAGCATGCGTCCAAGGAGCGCATCGTGGGGAGCATCTTCAAGGGGCGCATCCAGAACCTGGAGCATGAGTTGCAGGCTGCCTTCGTCAACATCGGCCTGAACAAGAACGCCTTCCTGCACTATTGGGACATGGTGCCGGACGGTGAACTGCAAATGGAGATTGAAGAAGGCGCGCCACGGCGCCGTCAATCGCGATGGAAGCGCATTTCCAACGATGAGGTGGAGAAGCGGTTTCCACCGGGAACCGAGATTGTCGTGCAGGTCACCAAGGGAGCGATCGGAACGAAGGGACCGCGGGTGACGGCCAACTTGAGCCTTCCCGGGCGGTACCTGGTGATGGTGCCGGGGACGAAGCTCAAGGGCGTGTCGCGTAAGATCGACGACGACCAGGAGCGGCATCGCCTGAAGAAGACGCTGGCACGGTTGCCCACGCCACCGGGCGTTGGCCTGATCGTGCGTACGGCGGCGGGTGGCGGGCGGCAGTCCAGCCTGGTGCGCGACCTCAAGGGTCTGCTCGACGTGTGGAACAATCTGCAGGCGGCCATTCGCGACAAGCCGGCGCCCTGCTGCGTGTATCGGGAGCCGGACATTGTGGAGCGCGTTGTGCGCGACTGGTTGACGGAAGACGTGGATCGGATCGTTATCGACAATCGCGAACATTTCGAGCGCATTCGCGATTTGGCGGGGCGGATTTCGCGGCAGTCGCGGTCGCGGGTGTACCTCTATGAAGGCGAGGCGCCCATTTTCGAGCACTACAGTGTGGAGCGCCAGATCGAAGCGGCCTTCCGCCGCACCGTGGCCCTGCATTCCGGGGGCGCGATTGTCCTCGACGAAACCGAGGCGTTGATCGCGATTGACGTTAATACCGGACGCCACAAAGGGCGGGGGCACTCCCAGGAGGATGCCATTCTGGAGGTTAATACCGAGGCGGTGGAAGAGGTGGCCCGCCAGCTGCGCCTGCGCAATATCGGCGGCATCGTGGTCATCGACTTGATCGACATGAAATCCCGCAAGCACCAGCAGGCCGTCTATCGCACCATGAAGGAGGCGTTGAAGCGTGACAGGGCGCGCACGAATGTGTTACCCATTTCTGAGCTTGGGCTGCTGGAAATGACGCGTCAGCGCGTGGAGGAAAGTCTGTCCTCTTCGCTGAACACGGATTGCCCATACTGCCACGGGCGCGGGTATGTGAAGTCAGCCCTGGGGACGAGCGTGGAAATTCAGCGGCAGATTTCGGCAATCATGCGCAAGCGGCGCGGGGCGGTGGCGCGCAAGTTGCAGATTGTGGTGCATCCGACGGTGATGGAGCGGTTGAGGCGGGAGGACGAGCAATTTCTGCTCGATATTCAGAAGCGGTTCGAAGGTGAACTGGCATTCAAGTCGGATTCAACGAAGCACATGGAATTCTTCGCGATTCACGACGGCGTGACCAACGAGGTTTTGTTCTCGAATAAGGACCGCTGACGGTAGTGGGCGGGTCGGCCGCCGGGAGCGTATTCATGAGCGTACGGGACATGCGTCGCGGTTGGACGGGAATCCTGGGGGGTCTGGTTGTCTGCCTGTGGCAGGTGGTCGCGCAGGGTGAGGCACCGGTTGAGCCCGGCCAGGCGGATGCGGAGGCCCAACTGGCGTTCGATTCGCGGGCGGATCGCCTGAACTATGATCGCGCCAACGGCATCGTCGAGGGCATCGGCAAGGTCATCATTCGCCGCGGAGATGTGGAGCTCAAGGCGGATTACGTGCGCGTCAATGTGGAAACCGGTGACGCCGACGCACTCGGCGACGTGACGCTCACGCGCGGCGCGGATGTCTGGACCGGCCCTTCGCTGAAGTACAACTTCAAAACAGGCGCGGGACTGACCTCGAACATGAAGATCACGGCCCTGCCGTTTTACGTGAATGCGGAGTCTTTCGAGCGCTCGCCCGAAGGTACGTATATTCTGCACAACGCGTGGGCCTCGACCTGCAACCCGGATGAGGGTCGGGTGGATTTCCATGTGACGGCGCGAAAGATGGAAGTGATGCCGAATGAGAACATCAAGGCGCGCGGGGCGGTGTGGTGGTTTGGTGGCGTGCCCACCATGTACATGCCCTATTGGTATCGCGATCTCGACAACGAGACCGGGTTCCACTTCGTGCCGGGCTATGACAGCAAGAGCGGCGCCTTCCTGCTCAGCTCCTATCGCTATCGCATCAATCCCGGTATGACCGGTGAGACGCACGTGGATTATCGTACGGAGCGGGGCGTTGCGGGAGGGCAGGATTTCAAGTGGAACACCGGCGAAAACCGGCATGTCGGCAATTTGATCGGTTACGTCGCCGATGACCAGGAGCCCATGGATAAGAGCGACATCGCGGAGGGCAAGGATATCGATGCATCGCGCTATCGCGTGCGTTACCACGATCAGTATGTGGTCTCCGAGCGTGATCTCGTGCTGGCACGGGCGCACTATTTGAGCGACACGGATATCCTCGAAGACTTTTTCGAAGACGAATTCCGGGACGAACGCCAGCCCGACAACTACGCCAGCTACACGCACCGTGGCGACATGTATTCGGCCAGTCTGGTGGCTCGCATGCGCCTGAACGACTTCTATGAGAATGTGAATCGCCTGCCGGAAGCCTCGTTGGATATGTACCGTCAGCCGATCGGGGAATCGGATTTCTATTACGAAAGCCGCACCGCGGCGGGATTTCTTCAGCGGCAGTTCCCGGACGGTTCGACGGAGGAGGACTATGACACCCTTCGCATTGATTCGGGTCACACCTTCTACTACCCGGACAAGTATTTCGGGTTTCTGAACTTTGTGCCGCGCGCGGGCGGGCGCGCCACGTATTATTCGAATACACGTAGATCGGAGACGTCAATCGAGACCACTTCGATGGTGGACACGAATGGCGTGACCACCACGAGCACGAATGCCGTTACGCGTGACGTGGATGCCGGCGCTGATATGCGTGGTGTTTTTGAGCTTGGGTTCGAGACGTCGTACAAGGCGTTCCAGACCTATGACACGGCGTACGGTCCGCGGCGCCATATTGTGGAACCCTTCGCGAACTACACGCTGATTCCCGAGCCCAATCTGACGCCGGATCAGCTGTACCAGTTCGACGATGTCGACCGTGTTGACGAGCAACAGGATGTGCGCTTCGGTGTGCGCCAGAAATGGCAGGAAAAGCGCGACAATGGTGCCTTCGACCTGGTGGATCTGGAGGTGTCGTCGATTCTCAATATACATCGGGACGAGGACCAAGACGCGATCGAGTCCCTGTTCTGGGATGGCGAAATCCGGCCCGCGGACGGGTGGGCGTTGGATACGGACGGCCGTTGGAGCCTGACGGACGGCGCGCTCGCGACCATGAACACATGGGTGGCGTACAACGGAATTGAGGATTTGATCACCCGCGTGGAGCATCGGTACAAGCGGGAAAGCAGCAATCTCCTCATTGGTGAAGTCACGTTGTTTCCAAAGGCGCGCTGGAGTTATAACACCTATGCCCGCTATGAGTTTGAGACGAGCCGCATGGAAGAGGTTGGTGGCTACATTCAGCGGATTTTCACTTGCGTAGGCCTGCGCGTGGGCACGAACGTCCTGCCGGGATACACGCGCGAAGACGGTGTCAAGCAGGACGAGGAGTACCGCTTCCTGATTGAGCTCTGGTTGACGGCGTTCCCCGAAAGCAGATTGGGCGGCAAGCATCGCAGCTAGGACGTGCAGCGTGAATCTTGGACGTGGCGAATGGGCAGGTAGCGGGAGGCGCGACGCGCAGTGCGCGCATCATGGCAGCGGTGGCTTCACGTTTCTCGAGCTGTTGGTGGCCGTGTTGATCATGGCGATTCTCGCGACGGTGGTGGGCATCAACGTGGCCAACAAGCCTGGAGAGGCCAAAGTGGCCGCCACGCGTGCGCAGATCGTGACGTTTCGGTCGGCGATGCAACTCTATCGGATGCGCCACAGCGCTTACCCGACGCAGGCGCAGGGACTGGAAGCGCTGTGCCGTGCGCCAACGACGCCGCCCATTCCTGAGCAGTATCCCGAAGAGGGATACATGGAAAGCCGAAATCTCCCACTGGACCAGTGGAAACACGCCTATGTCTATCTGGTCCCCGGCTCCGACGGGCAACCGTACGAGATTCTGAGCTACGGCGCAGACGGGGAGCCCGGCGGGACAGGGCCCGACGCGGACATTTCGACGGCCGGGATGTAAGCTGTTTGAGTTGCGTGCTTGGGCGATTCCCGCGCGGAGGCGCAAGGCAGCCATCTGTTCGCTGCGCATCCCCGGGGGCGGGGTACCGCCGCCATGCAATCGATGGCGATTTCGTCAGCCGGTGGAGGGCGAGCGGCCCCGCGCGCCGCATTATTATACTGTATACGCCGTATTCTGTGTGGTAGATTCCGATGTTGCTTAGAGGTGTCTATGCCCCAATTCTCCTGCCGCCGACCGAACCGGTTTCTACTGCGCATTCTGCTTACGCTACTTCCCTTCCTTGGCTTCGCACGCACCGTCAACGCAGATCCGCAAGCGGGGGTTGACTGGCAACTGGTGACGAACCCGGCGGCGTGGGGCACGCGCATGGGCCCGTCGATGCTGGTCTATCAAGAAAAAATGTGGTTGTTGGGCGGGTTGCCTGCACCTTCTGGAACAATTAACGGCGCGAATTCACGGAACGACGTCTGGTCGTCGCTGGATGGCGTCAATTGGGAAGCGGTGACAACCAATGCCGGCTGGCGTGGGCGCTATGATGCTGCGGAGGCCGTTTTCGATGGGCGCATGTGGATCCTCGGCGGCGTGACACCTGTGGATGTCATGACCAATGATGTGTGGTCCTCCGCGGACGGTGCCAACTGGCGTAGGGATACTTCCTCAGCGCCTTGGGCTCGACGTATGCAGGCGGGTGCCTTCGTGCTTGATGGGAAACTCTGGATTCTTGGCGGCTATAATAACTTTTTCAATGGCGATACGCTCTTCAGCGATGTCTGGTGCACCACGGATGGCTCGAACTGGACGGTGGCTGTAACCAATGCGCCCTGGGGTGGGCGGTCCGGAATGGCCGTGGTGCAGCATGATGGAAAGGTCTGGCTGATGGGCGGCCGTGGCGCATCCGGTCAAATGAATGACGTCTGGTCTTCAAGCGATGGCGTTGACTGGGTACAAGTGACGGCCGCCGCACCATGGCTGTCGCGCTGGGGGCATACCTGTCTTTCCTACGATGGCACATTGTGGCTGATGAGTGGCCTGCGTGTCCCCGTGCAGCGGTTGAACGACGTTTGGTCCTCGTCAGATGGTGAGCATTGGCATCAGGCGACGACCGCGCCGTGGAATGGACGCGATTCTGTTGGGGCTCTGGTTTATGACAACTTCATGTGGGTCATGGGCGGGCAGGTGGGCACACTGCTCAGCCAGAATGACATTTGGCGCACGACGGCGACGCCGCAGTTTACGCTGACGGTGGTCTCGGACCACGGCGGGGCGTATCCGGGGACGGTGACCACGAACACCGGGACGTTCCTCACGCAGTGGGTGACGAACTCGCCGGTCTCGGGAGGTGCGGGCACGCAGTACGTGTGCGTAGCCGGTGCAGTGGTGAGCAACGCCTTCACGAGTGTCACCTCGACCAACGTCACACTGACCCTGACCAACAATGCCACACTGACCTGGCAGTGGCGGACGAACTTCTGGCTGGACACCGCCGCCGGGGCCGGCGGGACGGTGGACCCCGGCGACGGGTGGTACTCCAATGGCGCCGCGGTGGCGGTCCAGGCGACGGCCTCGAACGGCTGGAATCTGTTGACCTGGATCGGCGACGTGCCGGCCGGCATGGAGACGAGTAACCCGCTGGCGCTGACGATGGACCGGGCGCGCACGCTCGCGGCGGTGTTTGCCACCAATATTGGCGGTCGCGTGGATGCCATCATCGGCGCAACCTCGGACGACGCCGAGCAATGGTACGACGGGACCATGCAGTTGGTCAGCGCCGATCTGGAGCTGATTCACAACCCCAAGCCGGAAAAACTCGACCAGATCGCGGGGCTGCGCTTCCCGAACCTGGCGATTCCGGCGGGCAGCCTGATTCGCTCGGCCTACATCCAGTTCACGGCGCGCCAGGACGAGTCCGATCCTTGTTCGCTCACCGTGCGGGTGGAGCGGGTGGACAGCGCGTTGACCTTCACGGCAGCGGCCAACAACCTCTCGAGCCGCGCGGTGACGACGAGCGCGGTGCCGTGGAGCGTGGCGGGCTGGGTCGGCGACGAGTCAGGCACGCCGCAGCGCACGCCGGATCTGACCGTGCCGGTTCAGGAAGTGATCAACCGCGCCGGCTGGCAAAGCGGCAACGCGCTGAGCTTCATCGTCACAGGCAACGGGACGCGCTCGGCCATGTCGTATGACGGCGATGCGGCGCGCGCGCCGGTGCTGCACCTGGTCTGGGGCTGGAGCACGGAAACGCTGCCGGAAGTGGAGAATGCTCTCCCGGACGGGGTCTCACCGACTTCAGAGACGCTGGTCGGGGATTTGCTGTCCGATGGCGGGGCGACGACGGCGGTCCGGCTCTATTGGGGCCGAACGGATGGCGGGACCAACAAACTGGCCTGGACCAACAGTGTGGCGCTGGGCGCGGTGGGCGAAGGCAAATTCCAGACGACGGTTTCCGGGCTGACGCCCAACACGGTTTACTATTACCGCGCCTACGCGCTGAATTCGGTGGGCGAGGACTGGGCGGACAGCTCGGGCCAGTTTGCGACGCTGAGCGGGGGCGATGTGACCAACGGCATGGTGCTGCACTGGAAGCTCGACGAGGGCGGGGGCACGCAGGCGGCAGATTCCTCCGGCCATGGCAACACCGGGACGGTGGTGAACGCGGCCGCGGGCAACTGGGTGGCGGGCCGGTTCGGGTCGGCGCTGAGCATCACCGCTGGAACCCCCTACGTGTTCAACACGAACTTATCCACGACGCTCACCGGGGACCTGACGCTTTCGTGCTGGATATTCTCGCGCAGTACTGCCGGTCTGGCGCTGGATCTGGTCAGCGCCACGGGCATGGAATGGCAGATGCGCGAAGACGGGGACCTGGGGCGGCTGGGCTGGGAGGGTGCGGGGGGGCCGGCCACGGCGCTCTATACGACTTGGAGCGTGCACCTGGATCTCAAGTGGCACCACGTGGCCTTCGTGCGGGAAGGAACGACGTACCGGCTATATGTGGACAACCGGTACGTGGGCACATCGATTGGCTCGGTGGTCAGCTACCGGGCGCTGTGGGCGGGGCGCAGCACGGGTGGCGGCATGGGTTGGCAGGGCGAGATCGATGACGTGCGGCTGTACAACCGCGCCTTGTCGTGGGGCGAGGTCGGGAGCCTGCAGTCCGGCGAAGGGCTGGGCCCGCTGGCCGCGACTGCCCCGGTCATCGTGCGTACCGCCGTGCCGGTCGCAGGCCAGTTTACGATCATGTGGGCCAGCGAGCCCTTGATCGAATACAGCGTCCACCGCGCCCCCAATCTATTCTCGCTGCCGGGCATCACGCTCAGCAACGGCATCCCGGCCGATCCCACGGGCACGAACTTCTATACGGATTCCAGCGCCACGAACGCGAGCGCCTTCTACATCATCAGGGCCATCGCGCCGTAGCGCGATATTCGACTTCGGATGGCGGCTGAGGCCAGCCGCCATCCACGGAAAACG
>JAQCIA010000291.1 GCA_027620105.1 Verrucomicrobiota bacterium
CCCCCCACGGTTGCCCAACCCCGCACCCATGCCCTACACTCCCCCCATGACTGATCACGCATCCCCACTCCGCCGCACGAATGTCTTTGTCCCGCTGGCCGGCCCGCCCCAGGTGTCGCCCCCCAGCCACGCAATCTTTGCCGCCATGGGCGAAGACAACATCTCCCGCATGATCGCCGACTTCTATGATGAGCTCGAAAAGTCCCCCGTGCGCCATCTCTTCCCGCCCGACATGCGCACCGCCTCCAAACGCTCCGCCGCCTTCTTCGTGGGCTTGCTCGGCGGCCCCCCGCGCTACCACGAACGCTACGGCAACCCTGCCCTGCGCGCCCGCCACCTGCCTTTTCAAATCGACAACAACGCGCGCGAGGTCTGGCTGACTTGTTTCAACACCGTGCTTGCCACCGCGCCGGAGAAATATCAGTTTCCAAAAACACACTTGGAAGGATTCCAAACGTGGCTGCGCGAATTTTCACGCTGGATGATCAACACGCAATAGCCCGCACGGTGGCAACGCACTGTTGCTGAAGTCCAGACGCCCGCCTTCTTGGTTTTCCCCCTCCCACAACGGTGCTACCCTAGCCAGCATGAATCGCGATGCCATGTTGCGGGCAGTCGACGCGCAGGGGAAAGATCCCTGGGACGTGGCAATCATCGGCGGCGGCGCCTCCGGGCTGGGGATCGCCGTGGATGCCGCGACCCGCGGCTATCGCACCCTGCTCCTCGAACAGTCCGACTTCGCCAAAGGCACCTCAAGCCGCAGCACCAAACTCGTCCACGGCGGTGTCCGCTACCTTGCCCAGGGTGATATCGCCCTCGTGCGTGAAGCCTTGCACGAGCGCGGGCTGCTGCTGCGCAATGCCCCGCACCTCGTCCATAGCCGCGCCTTCATCATTCCCACTTACGCCTGGTGGGAAGGCCCCTATTACACCGTTGGCATGAAAGTCTACGACGCCATGGCCGGCCAACTCGGCCTCGGCCCCTCCACCCACCTTTCCGCCGAAAAAACCCTCGCCGCCATTCCCAATCTGGATCGCAAGGATCTGCGCGGCGGGGTCGTCTATCACGATGGCCAGTTCGACGATGCCCGCCTCGCCATCAACCTCGCCCAGACTGCCGCCGATCACGGCGCCACCCTCCTGAACCACACAGCCGTCACCAGCCTGCACAAAAACACCTCCGGCAAAATCGCCGGCCTCGCAGCCCGCGATGCGGAGTCCGGAAAAACATTCCTGATCAATGCCCGCGCCGTCATCAACGCCACGGGCGTGTTTGTCGATGCCGTGGCCCGCATGGACGATCCCGCCGCACAGCCCCTGGTCGCACTCTCGCAAGGCGTGCACGTGATTCTCTCCAAGGCGTTTTTGCGCGGCGATTCCGCCATCATGATTCCCCAAACCGACGATGGCCGCGTGCTCTTCGCCGTGCCCTGGCATGACCGCGTCATCGTCGGCACCACCGACACACCCGTCTCCAATCCAACCCTGGAACCGCGCGCGCTCGATGCCGAAATTGATTTCATCCTCAACACCGTTGCGCGCTATCTCACCCACGACCCCACGCGCGCCGATGTCCTCAGCATCTTTGCCGGCCTGCGCCCCCTCGCCGCGCCCGCGCATGCCGGCGAGGCCACGCGCGAAATCAGCCGCGGCCACCGCGTGCTGATCGCCCCTTCCGGCCTCGTCACCATCGTCGGCGGCAAGTGGACCACCTACCGCCGCATGGCCGCCGACGTTTTGGATGCAACCCAGTCCTCTGCCGGCCTTCCCAAAAAAACCTGCCGGACGGAATCACTGCGCATCCACGGCGCCACCACGCCCGCGCCGACAGATGCAGACGGCCTGTCTGGTTACGGCTCCGATGCCGCCGCCCTGCGCGCGCTGATCGCCGCCGACCCGACGCTGGGAAACCCTTTGCATGCGCGCCTGCCCTACTGCGACGCCCAAGTGGTCTGGGCCTGCCGGGAGGAAATGGCGCGAACCGTCGAAGACGTGCTCGCCCGCCGCACCCGCGCCTTGTTCCTGGACGCGCGCGCCAGCATGGAAGTGGCCCCACACGTGGCCGAATTGATGCGCCGGGAATTGCAACGCGATGCCGCGTGGGGCCAGGCACAGGTCGAGGACTACACAAGCCTGGCGAAAGGATACGTTCTGGCCTGAGCCCGCTCCCGCCGCCAGCCCCGCGCCCATGCCACACACCTTCCAACCCGATATCACGTTCGCGGAGCTCGTTGGCCCGCTCGACTGGTGCGTATTTGCCATCGCACAGGTGGCGACCATCGCCGCGGTCGTGTTCGGGCACCGCCGGCGACGCGCTGTGGTCAAAGGCGATGCCGACGCAACCTTCCTCGATGTGATGCTGATGGGCCGGCAACTAACCCTGCCGCTTTTCATCGCCACCCTCGTCGCCACCTGGTACGGCGGAATTTTTGGTGTCACCGCCATCGCCTTCAACGACGGTATCTATAACTTCATAACCCAGGGTGTTTTCTGGTACGTGACCTACCTGATCTTCGCCTTCTGCATTGCCCACAAAGTGGCCGCGTTCAACGCCCTGACCTTGCCGGAATTGGTCGGCCGGATGTTCGGCCCGCGGGCCGGACGCCTCAGCGCGATATTCAATTTCTTCAATGTGCTGCCCATCGCCTACGCCATCAGCATCGGCATCTTTCTGCAGGTCATGTTCGGCGGCACGCTGTTGCAGATGATGCTGCTCGGCATGGCCTTCGTGGTTCTCTACACCATGTGGGGCGGCTTTCGCGCCGTCGTGTTTTCCGATGTGATCCAGTGCCTCGTGATGTGCACGTCCGTCGCCGCCGTGCTCGTCTGGTCGGTGGGCACCTTCGGCGGCTGGTCCTTCCTGCGCGCGAACCTCCCAGCCACGCACTTCACGCCCACGGGAACGCACACCTGGGCGGAAATGCTCGTCTGGAATTTCGTGGCCCTCGCCACACTCGTGGATCCGAATTTCTATCAGCGCTGCTTTGCGGCGAAATCGCCCGGCATCGCGCGCCGCGGGATCATCATCTCCACGCTGGTCTGGTGCTGCTTCGATATCTGCACCACCGCGGGTGGCATGTATGCCCGCGCCGTGATCCCCGCCGCCGCCGCCGATCAGGCCTACATGCTCTACGCCCTACAGTTGTTGCCGCAGGGACTGCGCGGACTGTTTCTTGCCGGTATCGCCGCAACAATCTTGTCCACACTCGACGCGTTTCTTTTTGTCGCCGGCAATACGCTGACCTACGACCTCGTGCCCGCCCGCTGGAAAGGCCGCGTGAATCTGCAACGCGTCGGCGTCGTGATCGCGGGCCTGCTGGCCGTGGGCCTGGGCCAGGTCTTTGGCGGCAATATCAGCGAAACATGGAAGACGCTGGGCAGTTACGCCGCCGCCTGCTTGTTGCTG
>JAQCIA010000292.1 GCA_027620105.1 Verrucomicrobiota bacterium
GATGGCCCAAGCATCGAAAAGAACTCGCCGGCCTTTATTTCAACCGATACATCATTGACCACCACACGGTCGCCATCTGACTTAAATCAATTCTTTAGCGTCACCGCGCCGCCAAGTTCAAGTTGCGCCATTAATCATCGCCAAAAATACTATGCCCGCATCGTCTCAATATTGCCATCCACCGGCAGAACTTGCCCCGAAATAAATCGCGCCGCTGGCGAACTGAGAAAAACCGCCGCTGCGGCGATGTCGGTGGCGTCAATAAAGGTTTTCATTGAAACTTGATTTTCGTATCCGGCGCGAACGCTCTGTGCAGCTCTTCCTTGCGCGGCTGCTTCGCGCTCGATCACGCCGTCCATGCGCGGGCCGCTAATCGAGCCGGGGCAAATGGCGTTGCAGCGCACACCGTCGGCGCCGAGTTCCATGGCCCAGGACTTTGTGAGACCGATGATCCCCCACTTTGCCGCCACATACGGCGAGCGCAATGGATAACCGAAAATGCCGGCACTGGTTGAGATATTTATGATCGAGCCGCGGGTTTTGAGCAACATCGGCACTGCGGCTTTCGTGCAACGAAATGTGCCGCCAAGATTAATTCGCACGCATTCGTCGTAAGCATCGGCATCCATTTCGTCGACGCGGGCAGTCGGCCCTGGCACGCCGACATTGTTGACCAAGACATCAAGCCCGCCGAGGTCGCGTTGAATCGCAGCGAACATCGCCACGACATCGCCGGTTTTGGCCACGTCGCAAACATAATCTGGCTTGGTCGTGCTGTTGACATCACACACGACAACGCTCGCGCCTGCATGCTTCATCGCGTCAGCGATTGCTTTGCCGATGCCCGAGCCACCGCCAGTGACGAGCGCGCGCAGACCAGTTAGCGAAAACTCTCGCGAATTAGCAGTTGTAACCATTCACTAGTACCTAGTCTGCACTTCTTTCCTCGGTCCCTTAACCGTGAAACTCGTTCGGTCTCTCTCCCACGACACCTATGTGTTGTCTAATATCCCACAAGTTGACTCAACATGTCTAGGGGCGGTTTCAAGTTCGAAGTGCAACAAGATGATGATGCTGATGTTGAAAAAAGTCACATGTCAGGCCGGTCAATCCATTCCTAAATTGAGTAAATGTAGTCTCTGACTCCAAGACTATGGTTGCGTGGAAGTTAGCGGAAATTGGTATTTGACTAGAGGGGGGGTAGGGTGTATTATGCGGAGGTGTCAGGGAGCTTGAATTTCCTATCCGTTAATCCTCAGCAGGAATATACGAAGCAACTGATCGCATCGTTTCCGGGTTGCGAACTGCATCAAGCACGATCTTGACAGCGCAGCATCACGGTCGCCTTCGATCGCTCCTAGAAGCTGGCACTACAGCTTTCGGAACAGCGACCGCGTTGCCGAACCCCTTCGCCATGGAACAGGTGGCCAAGTCCGGATTCGACTGGGTTTTCATCGACATGCAGCACGGTCTTTCCACCTACCGGGACCTGCCCGAACCATGTATGATCCTGGTGTCACGCCGCTGGTGCGAGTGCCGTTCGAGGACAACTCTGGTGCCCAGCGCGCCCTAGACGCCGGAGCCGAGGGCATCATCTTCCCATACATCGAGGACACTGAAGCCGCCCACGCCGCGGCCATCTCCTGCAGGTACCCACCGGAGGGGATCCGAAGCTTCGGGCCCTATCGCGCTCCCTATGGTGCTGATTTGCCACTGGCTAATGCCGAACTGCTTTGCCTGGTGATGATCGAATCGGTCGGCGGGCTACGCAACATTAATTCCATTACCCGCACGCCCGGGGTTGACGGCGTCTTCGTGGGACCGAATGATCTTTCCATCAGTCTTGGTGGTGGGCCGATCATGGCCGATCTCTACGCTATCGATAGTCCGCAGTCACCCGTGCCCGCCTCTTTCCAAGAAGCGTTGAGTTCTATCTCGGCGACGACCAAGGCGAACGGGAAGTTCGCAGGTATCCAAGTAGCTAACGGATTGGCCGCCATCCAAGCAGCCGCGGCTGGATTCGATTACGTCGGAATTGGAGGAGACACCTCATTCCTTCAGGCGGGCGGTCAGGCTGCATTAGCCCAGGTGAGGAAAGGGTAGGAGTAGGTGAGCGAGGTCTTGGTATTACATGTCGCGGCTTCGGCGCTCGAGCCGATGTACTCCGAGATCCTCGCCGCCCTCAAGGCGCGTGGTATCGAGTCAGACTTCTTCCAGGCCGACCAACCCTTGGAGCCGCAATTCGCCGGAAAGACAGTTGTGATCGACATCGGGGGCTGGGGTCGGCCGGAGCACATCGAGGCGGGTCGCGCAGCGGGCGTTCAACTGTGGCAGGTCGTCGGCTATGGGCTCGATCACCTGGCCCTTGATGAGGTCATGGCCTCGGGGATCCCACTCGCGCGTATCCCCGGAAACTCGACGGCGATTCCCCTAGCCGAACATGCAATGTTCCTGCTGCTCTCCGTAGTGAAGCAGGCGAATCTCGCGCGACCAGAGTTGCTCAACCAGCACTTCTTCGACGGTAACGCTGGCGAACTGCGCAACTTGACCATAACCATAATAGGTGTCGGGGCGAGCGGGCGCGAACTTTCTGGTATGGCGCGTGGGTTCGGTATGCGCGTCGTGGGCGTCGACATCATGGATCCCGCAAATACCGATCGCAATGCATTAGGGCTGGACGCCTACCTGCCGATTGATCGACTTGCGGAGGCTCTCAGCCAGGCGGACGTTGTCTCGCTGCATCTTCCCCTCACCTCACAAACGAGGCATACGCTCAATGCCACAACGCTGGCACAGCTCAAGTCGGGTGCCATCGTGATCAACGTTGCTCGCGGACCGCTGATCGATGAAGCGGCGTTGATTGACGCCCTGCGTGCCGGCCATGTCGCCGGAGCCGGGCTCGACGTCTACAAAGTCGAACCCCTCCCTCTGGACAGCCCACTCTTGGAGATGCCGAATGTCGTCCTGACCCCGCACTGGGCGGCTGCGACGCGAGCCACCATGACCCGCCGTGCCCAGCTGACCGCTGCCAACGCCGCACGGGTCCTAGCAGGTGATCCCCCAGATTACCGAGTACTTCCCGAGCACCTCTAGTTATTTCCGAGGGTCCCTTGGCGCACGCGGGTGAGGCGGCCATACTTGGCGCTTTGGGGTCCGTGGTTCTTCTCGGCGTCGGTAGATCAATGGGAGAGGTTGTGTCTGAGGTACCTAGCGCGAGCGCGATTCGCCAGCAGCATCTGTAGGATATGACGCTGGGCTGAACGGGTGTCGGTCTCACCGATACTCGTTCAGAGCCGATGACGGGACTTGAGCCAGTCACTAAAAGATCGTCTCTGTCCGAGTCCTTGAATAGGAGCAGCGCCGCGGGCATGCCGTGGGCGATCGCCGTCCGGAGTTGCGGAGTG
>JAQCIA010000293.1 GCA_027620105.1 Verrucomicrobiota bacterium
AGTTTCCGCTCGCACCACGCCCGGCACCAGCCCCATCTATTTTTGCTTGAGCAAATCGCGGATCTCCGTCAACAACAACACATCCGCGGGGGGAGTCGCCGGTGCGGCCGGTGCGGCTGCTTCCTTCTTCTTCAGCGTGTTCATGGCCTTGATGAGCATGAACAGCGCGAAGGCCACAATGGCAAAATCAATGATCGTGTTGATGAAAGCTCCGTAATTGAGCGTGACCGCCGGTGCCGTTACCACGCCGGCCGCATCAGTCACGGCGGCATTGAGTGTCAACTTCAGGTCCGCGAAATTCATGCCGCTCATGGCGCGACCGATGGGCGGCATGATCACATCATTCACCAGCGATGTCGTGATCTTTCCGAAAGCGCCACCGATGATGACACCCACTGCCAGATCGACCACATTGCCCCGCATGGCAAACGTCTTGAATTCACTGATCAATCCCATATGCTTCCTTTCTACCGCAGACGCCCTCGTTTTCTCGAATTGCAGGCCGTAACGTATGCCAGGCCCACGGCCATCGCAAGTCCGAAGCACCCCGTCTCGCCAAGCGGAATTAATACCGATCCCACCAATCAATTACCTTTTCGCGAAATGCGGGGCTCGCTAGACTTTACGGATGCGCACCGATGAAGAACAGCAGGCAGACGCACCACGTTCCATGGTGCCTGCCGGCGTTGTAACCGTGCTGATGCTCGGCTTTGTGGGATGCATCCTCTTTGGGATGCGCGATTGCCGCCAGACCACGCCGCCCGTGGTGCCGACGCTGGCGCAGCTTGCCCCCCAGACCAATCTGGTTGTGGTAACACCAACGCCGCTCCCGGCCACCAACACGACGCCCGCTATAAAGCGCGAAGTCGACGCCCTCGGGGAAGCCAACGCCAACTGGGCCCGGTATATGGCCCTGATCGGCAGTGCCGACTTCGACTCGGCCTCCAACGTCCTGCAGACCATCACGGCCCGCCTGTCCACTTCAGAATTGCAGGAACGTTTCTGGGATAGTGCCATCCCGAAGTCTGCCCGTGGCACGCTGGGCCTGTTCCGCATGTGTCTGCTCTGCGCGCAGGGTCAGTGCTGGCGATGCCAGGGGGAAGGCGCCTGCGCCGCCTGCAGTGGATCGGGGCTCTGCGCAACCTGCAAGGGCGTGAGCGCCAAGTTTTCCCGCTGCATGGAATGCCGGTGCAAGCGCTGCGCCGCCACCGGGCGCTGCACAGCTTGCTCCGGGCAAGCCCTCGTGCGCTGCGACTCCTGCGCCGGGACGGGCTCCACATCCATCGCGGTACACGTTCCCTGCGCCAGTTGTGGTGGTGACGGCACGCGCAGCGGATTGCAACGCGCCAGCGGTGCCGCATCCCAGACCAGATGCCTCACCTGCCGTGGAGCCGGCCAGCGCGAAGTCTCGCAGTACCGCACCTGTCCCGTCTGCACCGGCAAAGGGCGCGTACCCTGTCCGGCCTGCAGCGGGAACGGGCGTTGCCCAGCCTGCACCGGACAAGGACGCAACACACCCTGCGCCGCTTGCGGCAGCACCGGTCAGCTTCGGCACGAATGCCAAACATGCAAGGGCGCGGGACGCTGTCAGGAATGCAAGGGGACAAAATCATGCGCCACATGCTCGGGGGCAGGATCCTGTCCGAAGTGTGCGGGACATGGCCTCACGGAACACCTGCAGCTTCCCGTTGATCGCCGCTGGCTGTCACAGGCCCGCGGGTACGTGGTGAGCGATGCCCGCACCGGCGCCCGACTCGCGTCCGGCTACAGCGAGGGACCACAAACCATTACGGTTCGCGATCGCCAGCTGACCTTCACGGTGCCGACCAATACCCTCCTCTGGATATCGACCGAATTGAACTTCGCGCGTGCCCGGGACATCCTGACCACGCCCTGATCCCGTCCGCTGCAAAGGCCCTCACCACCCCCGATGCTCTGGCGGCACGTCCGCCCACGTGATCCCCAAGCGGCGGATGGGCCGCAAGTAAACCGGCAATTCGCGCGCACGCAGATCCGCGGGAATCCCATCCGCACCAAACACACGATCCCACGTGCGCTCGAAACAATGGCCGGCATCCGGCACCTGCACACTGATGTTCAAAGCCCGCTCAAAGAACGCATGCGGTTGCCGGCGAATCTGCTCAGCCGTGACGGCAAAATGTGCACCCGGCACGAAGACATGACGCGCGGGCGGCGGCGTGTCCCACAACCGGCACCAGAACGCATTCAACGCGAGCCCACGACCATCCCGGTTCTTGCTCCACTTCTGAAACAGGTGCGCGCCCTGCGCGTCATCCCAGTCAATAACGAATCCGAACCAGTGAAACCCAGCCACACGCGCCTCACCCGTCGCCAACCGTTTGAGTCGGCGTTGCATATCCGGAACATGGTCAAAGGGCCGCCCCTGGCAGAACACGGTCAGGGGTGCCAGCGAGTCATAACGCGACACGACATGCTGCAAATAGGTATGCGCCTCGTGTCCCACATTGGGCAGCGGCAGGGCATCCGGAAGGTCACCACCCTTGTCGTACACGGTCACACGTATCGCCGGCGGCACGCGCCGCAACCAGGCCAGATCCTCCCGGTAGCGGGCCACGACGAGTTCGAGGTCAGCCGCCATCACCCACCCGCCGATAGCGCGGCATCCTGAAAGTTGCCATCTGCGACGCGGGCGCTGAGTGCCGTGCTGACGCTGGCGATATCCAGATAGCGCCGACGCGAAACTTTTCCAAAATGAAACCGCCAACCGCGGCGCTCCTGGGGCAGCGTCCGACACGGCGCACGTAGTCGAGCACCACCATGCCGGCAGGCAGTTCTGCTCGGCAGAGGTTGTCGTTGAAAAGAAACTCGATCAATGGGCCCCCTCGTTTCCACCTGAATCGGGGTCAGTATACCGCCCTGGAGAAGCCCTCGCAACCGCAAGGGCCAACGTTCTACGATGACGTGCAAAGCGCACCCGGGCATCGACATCTGGATCGTTTACGCGCATTTCTCACCCCCGATGACCACACGCCGCATTCTCCCGAAGCCAGGCTTGTTTTTCGCCGCAGTTTCGCATAAGATTGAACCATGAGAAGGGCGTTGCTTACACTGGCCGTGGCGATGGCGCTCTGCCCCGGCGTGCGTGCCGATAACGACTGGGACGATGCGCTATACGGAGGCCTCATGGGCGCTGCCATCGGTGCCATTGTCGGCCACAACTCCGACATGTCATCGGAAGTCGCCATTCCCCTCTTCGCGGGACTGGGCGCCCTGGCGGGGTACAGCTACGACAGCGACCGGGGCAGCAGTCGCGGGCGTTACTACGGCAGCGATGACAACCGCTACGACTATGGCAACAGCGGTCGGTACTACCGCGGCTACAGCGGCCCCGGCTACCGTTATCAGTCCTTTCCC
>JAQCIA010000004.1 GCA_027620105.1 Verrucomicrobiota bacterium
CCCGCATCTGGCCGCCAATGGGCATCTTGTGGGGCTTGTCGCGACTGGTGCCCAGAATGGTGCCGCCGTCGGCGAGAATGCCGGACAGCGAGCTGGCTTCCAGTTCCATGATACGATCCTGCACCAGGCCGCGAAAGCCGTCGCGGAAACCGATGAAGCGCATGCCAAAGGATTCCTGCCCGGCGCGGCAGACACCACGAATGGCCGCGTTCAATCCCGGGCAATCGCCGCCGCTCGTCAGGATGCCAATCTGCTGCATGGTTTTCCTCACTTCAGTTGCACCACGGTCACCGGCGTGGTCTGCGGATTTGCATCCGGTGTGGTCTCGGTCATGCCCGCCAGCTGGCCGCAGGCTGCGGCGATTTCCGTGCCGCGTTCCACGCGCACGGTACAGGGGACGCGGTAGGATTCCAGAATACGCTGAAAGGTGAGGACGCGCTCGCGATGGGAGCGGGTCAGCGGCGCGCTGGGCACGGGGTTCCAGGGGATGAGGTTGACGTGGAACAGCATGGTTTGCTCGGGCGGGTACTGCGTGCGCAGCAGACGGCCCAGTTCCTCGGCGTGTTCGGGCCGGTCGTTCTTGTCTTCGAGCAAGACGTACTCAAAGGACACGCGGCGCTTCGTCTGGGTGATGTAGTCGCGCGTGGCGTTGAGCAGGTCGGCGATGGGGAAGGCTTTGTTGACCGGCATGAGCTCTCCGCGGAGGGTGTCGTTTGGCGCGTGGAGGGAGATGGCGAGGTTGACGGGCAGGGGGGCTTCGGCCAGGCGGCGAATGCCGGGAACGAGCCCAACGGTTGAGACCGTAAAGCTGCGCGCGCCGAGGTTGTAGCCCTTGGGGTCGTGCAGGCGCTCCACGGAGGTCCACCAGGCGTCGAAATTGTTGAAGGGTTCGCCCATGCCCATGAAGACCACATTGGTGAGCAGGTGGGCCTTGTAGCCGCCGGGTGGCGGAGGGCGCAGGGCGCGCAGTTCGCGTTCCGCCCAATATACCTGTTCCATGATCTGGCCGGCGGTCAGTTGGGCCAGGAGGCCGAGGCGTCCCGTGGCACAGAAGACACAGCGCATCAAGCATCCGGACTGACTGGAGACGCACACCGTGGCACGTTCGGGATAAATCATCAGCACGCTTTCGGCGGGATGGCCGAGCGGCGGCACGCCAAAGAGCGCTTTGCGGGTCTGGCCGTCATCGCAGGTCAGGGTGCGACGCAGGGTGAGGCTGCTCCAGGCGATGTCGGTGGCGAGGCGCTCGCGCAGCGACTTGGGCAGATCGGTCATGGCCGCGGGGTCGTTGGCGAGGTTGACGTGGACATGGCGGTGGATCTGGCGGGCGCGGAATTTCGGTTCACCCCATGTGACGAGGAGGTTTTCCAGGTCGGCTACGGTGAGGTCCAGGATAAAGGGTTTTGGTTCCATGACGCGGTAGCATGATGGCAGATCAGTGGAATGGTCACAAGACGTGGACGCATCGAATTTGCGCTCCAGAACGCCTTGTGATCACGCACGTATCGGTGCGGCGTTGCGCATCCATCAGCCGATGGTGGTCCGCGAGAGTGGCGGCCAGCGCGGATCGAAGCGTGCATGCGCTTGGCAAGCAGGCTTGACCCTGTATCGGTGGCCCACTAGATTCAGCGCGACTGATCGACCGTTCGTGACGCAAATATCATTCGGGGACACATATGACCAGCACCATGAAACTCGACTACACGTGGATTGACAATTGGGCGCGCATTCCGGTCAGCGAATCCGGGCGGGCCAACGGGCGCACGCACGGTGTCTGCGTGACAAACGGCGGCAACGTCGTTGTATTTCATCAGGCAAAAAACGGGTTGCTGACCTTCGATCCGACCGGGAAACTGGTGTCTGCGGTGGGTGGTGATCGCTGGCTCGGCGCGCATGGTTTGACCAAGATTGTTGAGGCCGGCACCGAGTATCTCTGGTTGGCGGACCAAGACAGCAAGGAAGTGGCCAAGGTCACCTTGCAGGGAGAGACGGTGCAGACGATTGCGCGTCCCCCGCACGCGATATATGAGGGGGGTGGCAATTACACGCCCACCTGGGCTGCGCAGAACCCAGCCAACGGTGAGATCTGGCTGGCGGACGGCTACGGGTCCTCGCTGGTGCACCGGCACACGCGCAAAGGCGAGTACGTGAGCACGCTCGACGGCTCGGAAGGCGCCGGACGCTTTTCCTGCCCGCATGGAGTGAACTTTGTTATGGGCCCCGGCGGGCCCGAGTTGTGGATCACGGATCGCGGGAACAAGCGCGTGGTGATTTACGATGCCAATGGAAAATTCCAGCGCCAGACGACCGAGACGCACAGTCCCTGCTGCTTCGATTTCCTCGGCGACCTGGTGGTGATTCCCGAGCTCATGACCGGCGTGAAGGTGTTGCACACGCGCACGCTGCAAGTGCTGGCAGAAGTTGGTGCGAGCGACGTGGTCAATCCGAGCGCCACGCCACCGGGTTGGCCAAATCTGGCGGGCACGCCATTCGTGAAATCGGGCATGTTCAATAGCCCCCACGGCGGCTGCTTCGCGCCGAACGGGGACATCTATTGCGTGGAGTGGATTATCGGCGGCCGGATCACGCGCTTACAGCGACGGAGTTGATCGCGCGCGAATCGCCTGGATGATGTCGACTTTCTCGGATCCGAGATTACCTGCCTGCGTCAGGAGTGTACCGAATCTTCAGGCCATGACCGCCGCGGGATGGCGCGGGTCTGCGGCGGCGCACTGCTGCCCGGTATTGGGGGCGCGACACACGGCGGCGCCGAAGCCGATGACGTGTTCAAGTGTGTCGTGAAGGCGTGTCCGCGCGCGCAAGGCGTTCAGCGTCGATTCGGGAAAGCCGCGCTCCATCGTGATCGGACCCGCCCCTACGGTGCGGAGATTTGGCATGGCCAGCGCATCGGGAAGGGGCAGACGAAAGCGTGTCACGTTTTCGGCGACTTGGCGGGTTTCCGAGGCCACATACCGGCGGGCTGCATGGGCGAGGATTGAAGTCATGGAATGACCGTATCAGACGTGCGACGGGAGGGCAGGAACTCGTCGTTCGTCGGGCCGCCATTTGTATCTTCATCAATCCGGATGCGCCACGCGGTGGCGGTACTACAGGGCTTTTGTGCTGTAGTAGCCGCACCGCGTGCGGCCACAATTCAAAAAGGGGCGCAACCTCGTCGCTTGGCCGCTTGCTTATGGCGGTTCGGAATGTGCATACTCGCCGGCTGATTTCGTCCAACGGAACATCACCATGGCATTGCTTTCGCTACGGAACCTCAGTCTGCACTACGACGGACCGCCCCTGCTTGATGACGTGGAGTTTCACGTCGAGCGCGGTGATCGGATTGCCTTGCTGGGCGTGAACGGGGCCGGCAAGAGTTCGCTGCTGCGTGTGCTGGCCGGTGACGTGGTGCCGGATGCCGGCGAGGTGGTGCGCGCGTCCGGTGTGCGTGTGGCCTATCTGCCGCAGCAGGTGCCCGTGGACCTGGTGGGGGCGGTGGGCGAGCTGGTGAGTCCCGGTGGCGAGAGTCCCGAGGCCACCCGGATCATGCATCTGTTCCGACTGGATCCGGAGGCATCGTTCGATTCGCTCTCCGGCGGAACGCGCCGTCGGGTGCTCCTCGCCCGCGCGCTGCTCGGTGCGCCTGACGTGGTGTTGCTGGATGAACCGACGAACCATCTCGATCTCGAATCCATCGACGAACTGGAAGCGTATTTGCTCCGCTATTGCCGGACCTATTTGTTCATCACCCACGACCGCGCGTTCCTGCGGCGTATGGCCGCGCGCGTGGTGGAGCTTGATCGTGGTCACCTGCGCGACTGGCGCTGCGACTACGACACATTTCTGCGCCGGCGCGAGGATGTGCTCGACGCGGAAGCGAAGGCGTGGGCGCTGCAGGACAAAAAGCTGGCGCAGGAAGAAGTGTGGGTTCGTCAAGGCGTCAAGGCACGCCGCACCCGCAACGAGGGCCGTGTCCGTGCGCTGCTGGCCCTGCGGGCCGAGCGGCAACAGCGCCGCGCACGCACCGGCACGGCCCAGATTGCCATCCAGGAAGCCGAACGCACCGGACAGATCGTGCTCAAGGCGAAGGAGGTCACGTTCGGCTTCAACAGCAGCCTGCCGCTGATTCGCAGTTGCTCCACGGTGATCGGGCGCGGCGACCGGGTGGGCATTCTGGGGCCGAACGGCTGCGGGAAGACGACGCTGCTGCGCCTGTTGCTGGGGACGCATGCGGCTGGCGGCGCGCTGGAACCGACTTCGGGCAAGGTCATCCACGGCACCAATCTACAGGTGGCTTACGCGGATCAGCTGCGCGGGCAATTGCGGGACGACGAATCACTCATGGAGAACGTCGCACCGGGGCGGGACTACGTGATGATCCAGGAGCAGCGCCGGCATGTGATCGGCTATTTGCAGGATTTTCTATTCACGCCGGACCGCGTGCGTCAGCCCGTGCGGGTGCTGTCCGGCGGTGAGCGCAACCGCCTGTTGCTGGCGCGGTTGTTTGCGCAACCCTCGAATGTGCTCGTGCTCGACGAACCCACGAACGACCTGGATCTCGACACGCTGGAACTGCTCGAAGAGCAGCTAGGCGCCTACGGCGGTACCGTGCTGATTGTCAGCCACGACCGCGCGTTTCTCAACAACAGCGCCACGAGCATGCTGGCTTTCGAGCGTGGTCGCGTCGACGGGACAGGACCATGGTTGGGTGAAGAGGATGGCTGGTATGTGAACGAGTACGTGGGCGGGTATGATGACTGGCTGCGCCAGCGCGTGCAGGCCCCGGCAACCCCGGTGGCCGTAAAACGCGAAGAGCGCGACAACAAGCGTGGACTGAGCAGCAAGCAGAAGCGCGAACTGGATGCCTTTCCGGCGCGCATCGAAGCGCTCGAGACGGAACTGGCCGAATTGCATGCCACGATGGCGGATCCGACGTTCTTTCGTCAGCCGGGGCCCGAGATCGCACGCGTCAATCAGCGCGCCGAGGCTATCGCGGCGGAACTGGATGAGGCGTTTCAGCGCTGGGGCGAACTGGAAGCCCTGCGCGCGGGGTCTTGATCGGCGCACGGTGATTGGGTTCAGACTTGTGTCTTCGGCACGCCAGCCGTATTTCTTCCCTGGCTTTCGCGAATCGTCCGACGTTCACAAACAGGGTGTGATTTGTAAACCCGAAGGGAGGTACGCGTTCTCATGCGTGGAACTGCGCTCGTTTTTCCCATGCAGCGGGATGCCTCTTTTGGTGACCTGATCGTGCAGGCGCCGTTCCTGCACGGCCTGAAGCATTCGCTCGGGGCGGGGCGGGTGGTGGTGGTCTCGCCGCATCCGTTCGTGCAACTCGTGGGCGCGGTGGGTCTCGCGGACACCGTGCACATCATTCCAGATCGGGATCAGGCCGCGATCCGGGAGGTGCTGAAGGCGGAGACGCCGCGCTGGGCTGTGAGTCTGCGCACGTCGTCGCTGCGCAGCACGTGGCTGTTGCGGTCGCGGCACGTGACGACATCGTGCGGTTGGCGCAATGCCGCGAGTCGTCTGTTGCTGGACATCACCGTGCCCCGCGTGCGGGACGAATATTACGCGTTGGTGTTCGGGCGTATGCTTGCGCGGATGGGCGGCGCCATCGATCCCGTTGGTTGTCTCGCGAGCATGGCTCAGTCGGACCCCCGCGATGCGTGCAAGCCGGGGGAGCGGCGACTCCTGTGTCTGCCCGGCGGGAAAGTTGCCGGCAAGCAGTGGGGGGCGGCAAATTATTGCCAACTCGGTGCGCAGATGATGCAGCGCTGGCCTGGGTTGCGGTGTACCGTGGCGCTTGGACCGCATGAAGCGTCACTGGCGGCGGCGTTTCCCGGGTGGGAGGTGCTGCGATCACCGACACCGGGCCGGTTGGCGGCCTTGTGTCGCTCGGCCGCCGGAATCGTGGCCAACGATTGCGGACCGGGGCATCTTGCGCAGTTGTCAGGACAGCCCTGCGTAACCCTGTTTCATCACGCGCCCGTTACGCGCGACGAAACAGAATACCGCTTGCGTTTATGGTGGTGGCGTCGGCCACATGCGCGCGCCATCACCACGGCGGTCTCCCGGCCCCTGGCGGATTTGCCGGTGTCAGTGGTTGCCGATGCGCTGGAGGCAGCAGTTTCGGATTCGCAATTACCCCCGTCTTGTCTGCGCTGGCAGACCTGACGCGCTTCCTTTATCGCCTTCATCTTGTCCACCAGTGCAAGAATCCGTACGATGGCCCACTTTTCCGGTATCCGGTCGCTGGTTCCGGACTGGGAACACACATGCAAACACCCATGGTTCAAATTCGCGCCCTGTCGCGGCGGTTTCAGCAAGGCGATGTGGAAGTCCTCGCGCTCGATCGCGTGACGCTGGATATTGCGGAAGGCGACTTCGTGGCGCTAATGGGACCAAGCGGGTCTGGCAAGAGCACGCTATTGCATATCATTGCGGGCATCGATCGGCCGACGAGTGGGCAGTGCATTGTCCGCGATGTGGATGTGGCGACCTTGAGTGAAAGTGCGCTGGCCAACTGGCGGAACAGCCATGTGGGTTTTGTATTTCAGACGTTTAACCTGATCCCGGTCTTGACCGCGCTGGAGAATGTGGAACTGCCACTTTTGCTGACCGGCCTCAGTGCCGCGCAGCGGCGCGCGCATGCCGAGGCGGCGCTGGAACTCGTTGGCTTATCAGACCGTCTACGGCATCTCCCGCGCCAGCTATCCGGGGGCCAGGAGCAGCGTGTGGCCATCGCGCGGGCTCTGGCGACCGACCCCACCTTGCTGGTGGCGGACGAGCCCACGGGCAATCTGGATGCGCGCGCTGCGCAGGATGTGCTGGAATTGCTGGAAGTGCTGAACCGCGAGGCAGGGAAAACCATCGTGATGGTCACGCACGATCCCAAAGCGGCGGGGCACGCCCGCCGCATCGTGCGGCTCGAGAAAGGCGAGTTGTCTCCCGATGCCGCGGCGGGACTGGCGACATGAACCTGGCGGGCTTCATCGCGCGCAACGCCATGCGCAACAAGCGCCGCGTGATTCTGACCACCTTCAGCGTGGCGCTGAGTTTGTTTCTGTACACGGTGTTGCAGACGGCGCTGCGTGAAATGACGCAGCCCGCGAGTTCGGAAGATTCGGCGTTGCGGCTCGTCGTGCGTCACCGTGTGTCGCTAGCCAATGTGCTGCCGGTGAAATATCACGCGCGCATCAATTCCATGCCGGGCGTGCGGGTGTGCTCCAAATTCACCTGGTTTGGCGGCGTCTACCAGGATGCGAAGAACTTCTTTCCGCAGTTCGCCTGCGAACCCGACAAAATCGCGCCGCTCTTCGCCGAGGCCGAATTCGATCCGCGGGAAATTGCCGACTTCATTGGGGACCGCACCGGCTGCATTGTGGGCGTGAAAACCATGGAGCGGTTCAGGTGGAAGGTGGGGCAGAAGATCACGCTGACCGGTACGATCTGGGACTGCAGTCCAGAGCTGACCATCCGCGGGGTCTATCGCGGCGGCGTCGACGAAACCAATCTGTTTTTTCAGCACGCCTACTTCGACGAACTCACCGGGGATCTTGGTAGCGTCGGCACCTACTGGATCAAGGCGCTGAACGCCGACGTGATTCCCGAACTCATCGCGCGCATTGATCGGACGTTCGAGAACAGCGATGCCGAAACCAAGACCGAAACGGAGCGGGCCTTCCAACTCAGTTTCGTCTCCATGTTCGGCAACATCAAGATGCTCATCGGTTCGATTTCGACGGTCATCGTGTTCACGATGATCCTGGTCACGGCGAGCACCATGAGCATGGCCATTCGCGAGCGCATGCGCGAAATCGCGATTCTCAAGGCCATCGGTTTCGACGGGAAACGCGTGGTGAGCATGATTGTGGCAGAGTCGTTCGGCCTGGCGCTGGCCGGGGGAATTGTTGGCTGCTTTGGCGCCAAGCTTCTGTTCGCCAACGTTGATATCTATGCGCTGACCCAGGGCTTTTTTCTGAAGTTTGATGTCACGCCGCACATTCTGGCGGGCGGCATGCTGATTGCCGCCGTGCTGGGGGTCACCAGTTGTGCGATTCCGGCGCTTACGGCCATGCGCGCCACGATCGTGGCTGGACTTCGGGAACTGGACTGACGCGATGCCAATTCCGATACGTTACAATTTGCGGAGCCTGCGCGTCCGCTGGCGACTCTCCCTGGCCACGGCATTGGGCATCGGGCTGGTTGTGGCGGTGTTTGTGATGGTCATGGCGCTGGCGCAGGGATTGAATGCGACCTACGTCACAACTGGCGATCCGCGCAATTTGCTTGTGTTGCGCCAGGGGTCCACGGCCGAATCCAATAGCCAGATCATGCGCGACGAAGTGACGCGCATGCGCTACACGGAAGGCATCGCGCGCGACGCGCATGACGTGCCGCTGGTGTCGGCCGAGATCATTCTGCTGGTGTATCTGGAGCGGCGCGATGGCAGCGGCGGAGCGAACGTGCTCGTGCGCGGCATGAAATCCGCCGGGCTGGCTTTGCGTCCACAGGCCCGGCTAGTGGCGGGACGCATGCTGGCGCCGGGGCGCCGCGAGTGTGTGGTCAGTCAACGCATCGCCGACCGGTTTTCCAATTGCCAGGTGGGTGAATCCTTTCGGTCCGGGGCCACGGAATGGCACGTGGTGGGTATTTTTGATGCGGCACGCACGGCATATGAATCCGAAATCTGGATTGATTCCGATGAGGCGCGGGCCGTGTTTCGGCGGGACTTTTTCGGGTCGGTGCTGCTGCGCACGGATGGCCCCGAGGGCGCGGCAACGGTGAAGCGCCGACTCGAAGCGGATCGCATGCTGCAGGTGCGGGTGCTGACGGAGTCGGACTATTACAAGGAGCAGACGCAGATGGCCGGTCCGATCCGCTTCATGGGGGGCTTTCTGGCGGTGGTGATGAGTGTGGGGGCGGCCTTTGCGGCGATGAACACCATGTATGCGGCCATTGGTGCGCGCACCCGGGAGATCGGGACTTTGCGCGTGCTCGGCTTCCGTCGCCGCGAAGTCTATGTCTCGTTGCTCGGTGAATCGGTGCTGTTGGCGCTGGTTGGCGGCGTGCTGGGGTGCCTCCTGGCACTGCCGCTGAATGGCGTGGCCACGGGGACCATTGGGTGGAATACCTTTGCGGAAGTGGCATTCGAATTTCGGATCACGCCGGGGCTGATGGGCAAGGGGATGTTGTTTGCGCTCGTGATGGGTGTGTTGGGAGGCTTGCTCCCGGCGCGCATGGCGGCACGCAAACCCGTGCTGGACGCCTTGCGGGCGGCGTGAGCGAACAAGGCGAATTTGTGATACAAGGCACAAGAGCATCGCATATGGACACATCACAGCAACAAGCTTTGGCACAGTTAAAGATTCCTGCGCAACTGAAGCGCGGTGGCGGGCGTGGCCCGGGTACCATCCTGGCTGTTGTGGCCGGAATCATTGTGCTTGGGCTCGTGGTTCACACGCTGACCGGTCGCGGCGAGCGCGAACCGGATGCGCGCGAGGCGGGCTCGGAAGGGGCGACGGCGCCGTCCGTGACCAACGCGCCGCCGAAATCCGGCGACGTCGTGCTGACGGTTAGCGGCTACGTGAGTCCCCGGGAGCGGATCGCCATCAGCCCAAAATTCCAGGGGACCGTCCGAGCGATTCATGTGACCAAAGGCGACATGGTTAAGCGCGGCGACGTGCTGGTGGAATTGGAAGACGACGAACAGCGCGCCAGGCTCTCCGAGGCGCAGGGCGATCTGGCCCAGGCGGAGGCCGCATTGACCAATGCCATCGTCAATTTTGAGCGTCAGCGCATGTTGGCAGACCGCAACATCGATACGGCCCAGGCCATGGATGCCGCCCGCCGTGATCGGGACATGGCGGATGCCCGGGTGCGGGCGGCGCGCGGACGGATAGATTTGGCGCAGACCTACCTGGCGTGGTGCACCATCCGGGCCCCGATTGATGGTACGATCATGGAGAAACTCGTTAACCCTAATGAATTGGTAACGCCGCTGAGCTATGGTGGTGGAAGCGGACCGAGCACGGCATTCCTGGCCATGGCGAATCTTGAAGACTTGCAGGTTGAGATCGATCTGAGTGAGGGGGATACGCCGAAGGCGCATGTGCAGCAGCGCTGCCGCATCAGCCCTGAAGCGTACCCGGAAAAGGTCTATTCGGGCTATGTGGCCGAGATTGCACCGGAAGCCAATCGTTCCAAAGGAACGCTGCAGGTGAAGGTGCAGATCGAAAACCCAGACCGCTTCCTGACACCGGAGCTATCGGCAAAAGTGGAGTTTCTAGCGGATTGAGGCAGCGGCAGAGAGCATGGGGCGGGCCGCGACGCCGCATGGAAGTAAACATGCAGATTCAAAACATGGTCAGCCGCGATATTCCTGCCGTGCTGAAGATGATGGAGGCGTATTACGGATATGATGGGCTGGCGTTTGATGCGCGGGCTGCCGGGCGGCGCTTGCGGCGTCTGCTGCGCACGCCGGCGTTGGGTGCCGCCTGGGTGTTGGTTGAAAACGGAGCGCGGGCAGGCTATCTGTTTGTTGCACGCAGCTTTGGACTGGAACATGGGAGCAATGTGTTGATTGACGAACTCTATATATCTGAGCCATTCCGCCGTCAGGGATGGGGAACTGCCATAGTCCGTCAGGTGACGGACTATGCGCGCCGCCTCGGTGCTGAATCCATCCACGCGCATGTGGAGCGTCACAATCGAGCGGCCTGCCGCTTCTGGCAGGCGATGGAATTCCACCGCCATGATCGTTACGTGATGGTGCATATGCCGCGCGGGGGGCGGTAACTCCATGTTGACTCTGAACGCACTGAAGAAAAGCTTCGGCGCCCGCACGCTGTTCGAAGACGCCACGCTGCAGATCAATCGCGCCGATCGCGTTGGGCTTGTCGGGCCCAATGGCGCGGGCAAGTCCACGCTGTTTCAACTCATCCTCGGCAACGATACGCCCGATGAAGGATCTGTGACGATTGAGCGGCGCGCGACGATGGGGTATCTGCCGCAGGAAACCGCGCCCGTGGGAGACGAAACCGTATTGCAGCTGGCGCTCGCGACGTCGCCGGAAGCCGTTGAAGTACGCCGGCGCATGCAGGCCTTCGAGGCCGGACATGACCACGAGTCCGACGACTATCACGAGATCGAGGCGCGTTTCGAGGCCCTCGGCGGATACCGTGTGGAGCCCAAGGCCAAGCAGATTCTGCGCGGCCTGGCGTTTCGCGACAGCGACTTTGATCGGCCTGCGCGCACCCTCAGCGGGGGGTGGGTGATGCGTGCTCACCTGGCGCGGTTGCTGGTGCAGCAGCCCGACTTGCTCATGCTCGACGAACCCACGAACCATCTGGATCTCGAGGCGTTGCGCTGGTTTCAGGGGTATCTGAAAAGCTATCCCGGCGCAATTCTGCTGATTTCCCATGACCGATCCTTTCTCAACGAACTGATCGGCAGCATTGTGGACATTCGGAACCGCCGCCTGCGACGCTACCGTGGCAATTATGACCAGTACGTCTTGCAGAAGGCTGCCGAAGCCGAGCAGCAGGCCGCGGCCTATAAGAATCAACAGAAGGAAATCGGCCGCCTGCAGGATTTCGCGGATCGATTCGGCGCCAAAGCCTCCAAGGCGGCGCAGGCGCAGTCCAAGCGCAAGCAGATTGAGCGCATGGAGAAGATTGAGGCACCGGAGGCGGAGTCGCGTAAAATTTCGATTCGCTTTCCCCAACCGCAGCGCAGCGGGCGCAAAGTCATCACCTTGAACAATGTGGACCATGCCTATGGCGAGACGTTGGTATACAAGGGGCTTGAGTTTGCTGCGGAACGTGGTCAACGGCTGGTGCTTGTGGGGCCCAACGGCGCGGGGAAATCCACGCTGCTGAAGTTGCTGGGTGGTGTTTTGCCGGTACAGGCCGGCACGCGGGAGTTGGGCCTGAATGTGCGGGTGGGGTACTACGCGCAGTACCGTGTGGAGATGCTGCAAGCGGGGCGCACGGTGCTTGAAGAAGCGCTGACGGCGGCCAAAGGCGTGCCCGAGCTTTTCGTGCGAACTGTGCTTGGGTCCTTCCTGTTCAGTGGGGATGACGCTTTCAAGCGGATTGAGATGCTCAGCGGTGGCGAGAAGAGCCGGTTGGCGCTGGTGAAGGTCTTGCTCGATCCGCCCAATCTGCTGTTGATGGATGAGCCCACAACGCACCTCGACATGGCGAGTATTGATGCGTTGATCGAGGCGTTGGAGCCCTACGACGGCACGCTGGTGTTCATCAGCCACGACGTGCATTTCATCCGGCGAATCGCCAAGCAGGTGCTGCATGTGGATAGCGGCAAACTGACACCCTATGCCGGTGATTATCAGTACTACCTGGATCGTTCGGCGTCCGATGCGGCGGCAGCAGCTGCCAAAGCGCAGTCACCTGCACCGGCGCGTACGGTCGACAAGGCCATTCCCGCACCGCTGGCGCCTCAGGGAAACGGGTCGGGTCAGAAATCCCTGCATCGTGATATTCGCGCGCAGCAACGCATCGTGGAGCGCCTGGAGAAGGAAGTGACCGGGCTCGAGGCGCGGCAGCGCGCGCTGACCGAGGAACTCGAGAAGCCGGACACGTATCAGAATCCCGGAAAGGCGATGGACTTGAATCGCGAAATCAGTGGTGTCGTCGAGGCGCTGGAACGAGCCACGGCCGAGTGGGAGAAAGCCGCGGAACGGCTGAGCGAATTGATGCCGGGGTAGGGATGAGTTTGCGTCGCAGTCGCGCGGCGAGGGGACCATGTACGCGTCACGATTTCAACCGCGTCGAGCGCTGGGGAGCACGGGCTTCAAGGCTACCGTGCTTGGCATCGGGGATGTGGCGGATCGCCAGATTCCCAAGGAGCGGTGCGTGGCCACACTGCGTCGCGCCATGGATGCCGGTCTGAACGTGATCGATACGGCACCGGGGTACGAAGCAGGATTCAGTGAGGAAATTGTGGGTGAGGCGCTGCGCGATCGACGCGCGGGCATGTTCGTGATCGACAAAATCGATCACCTTGACCGGCCGGTGGCGCCGCAGGTGGCATCCAGCTTGAAGCGGCTGGGGCTCACGCAGGTGGGTCTTTTTGTGTTTCACGCGGTCAGCAGCCTGGAGGCTTGGGAACGACTTCCCGTGGAGGAGCTGGCGGCCTGTGTGTCGGCTGGTCAGGCGCGGTTCCGCGGGATTTCCAGTCATCATCCGGATGTCGTGCGGGCGGCGATTGCGTCGGGTTGGTGCGATGTGGTCATGTTTCCCGTAGGGCCATTTGTGGATAGTCGGTATGTGGAAGACGCGCTCCCGCTGGCGCGTGCGCAGGGCGTGGGGACGGTCTGTTTCAAAACCTTTGGCGCTGGAAAACTGGTGGGCGACACGTTGGGCTATAACCAGCCGCTGCAACAGCGTCCCCGTGGAAAAGTTAGTTCTGGTGGTGGCGCAGCGCCTGCGCAATTGCCGCATCTTTCCGTGGCAGAGTGCCTCCACTATACGTTGACCTGCGACCCCGACGTCGCCTTGCTCGGCATGAGCTTTCCGAACGAGCAGGATGCCGCCTTCGCGGCCGCGACCACGTTTCGCAGGATGGCGCCGCCGCTGATGGCAGACGTCCGCCGCCGCGCAGCGGTGGCGATTCGCGGCAAGGGTGCCTGCTGGTGGAATCCGGCATAGGTGAGAAATCCCTTCGGCTGAGCGAAAATGCATGCATGCGAGGGCATGCGTGGTACTGGGCGGCGGCTGGCGGTGCTCTCGGTTGGCCTGTGCTTGCTGGCGCATGTCGGGCATGGCGACACGGTCTGGCCCGCAGCGTCGGCGGCGTACTTTCAGGTCAACGCGCAGACCAACTGATGGGACTGTCGGACGCGCTGGCACGCCCCCGCAATGTTTCGCTGGGCCGATACACTTTATTTCCGTCGGCGCGCGTGTGGTATTTGTGATTCGCGCCCGTTCCGACGATGCCCTCGGCTTGGCAGCGCTAGACGGCTGTGAGCAGTTCATCCACTTCGCGCCGCGACAGCGCATTGCGAACGATCAGCAATCCATCGCGATGAAACTGATCCAATTGAGACTGGATCAGCATGGCATTTCATTCGTGCGTTGATTGCCCCGTTCGTGCGGCTTTACTGACAGGCCTCGCATTCGCCGCCATTCCGCATAGACTCCAGACTGCAGGCCTGTTTCTCCTCGTCCGTGAATCGCGGGGCCTCGTTGCCGGAATCCAGCAGGCCGTGCGCGACCACGCCGCGTGTTTCCTTCCTTGCGCTGACGGTGGCCTTCTCGATGTTCGAGGCCGCCAGGGTGCGCAGGTAGTAGGTGGTCTTCAGCCCCTGGCGCCAAGCGGCGCGGTACATGTGTGAGAGCATCTTCATGTCCGGCTGCCCCAGGAACAGGTTCACCGACTGCGACTGGTCGATCCACTTCTGGCGCCGCGCGGCAGCCTGAATGATGTAATTAAAGTCGATCTGGAACGCCGTGACGTACTTGCGCTTGAGGTCCTCCGGTACGCCGGGGATGTGTTCCAGGTCGCCATCGAAGTACTTCAGGTTGTCGATCAGCTCCTGATTCCACAACCCGCGTTCCTTGAGATCGCGCGCCAGCGGCACGTTCAGCACGATGAAGTCGCCCGACAGGTTGCTCTTCACGAAGAGGTTCTTGTAGCTCGGTTCAATGCAGGGGGTGGTGCCCATGATGTTCGAGATGGTCGCCGTGGGGGCGATGGCCAGCACGTTCGAGTTGCGCATGCCCTGGCGCGCAATGCGGGCTCGCAGCGGCTGCCAGTCCATGCGTCCGCCGCGCGGGACTTCCACGGCCACGCCGCGCTCGCGTTCGAGCAATTCCAGCGTGTCCGCCGGCATGATGCCGCGCGACCACTTGGAGCCCGTATAGGTTTCATAGGTGCCGCGTTCCTTGGCCAGGTCGCTCGAGGCTTCGTAGGCGTAGTAGGCGATGGCCTCCATGAACTCGTCGTTGAAGGCCACGGCCTCGTCGCTGGCGAAGCTCATCTTGCGGCGATAGAGCGCATTGTGCAGTCCCATCACGCCGAGTCCGACGGGGCGGTGCCGCATGTTCGACCGGCGCGCGGCCTCGGTGGGGTAGAAGTTGAGGTCGATCACGTTGTCCAGTGCGCGCACGGCCACGCGGATGGTGTCGCGCAGCTTGGCGTGCTTGAGATTGCCATCCGCATCGAGGTGCGTGTCGAGCACGATGGAGCCGAGGTTGCAGACCGCGGTTTCGTCGGTGCTGGTGTTGAGCGTGATCTCGGTGCAGAGATTGGAGCTGTGGATGACGCCGGTGTGATCCTGCGGGCTGCGCAGGTTGCAGGGATCCTTGAAGGTGATCCAAGGATGCCCGGTTTCAAAGAGCATCTTCAGCATCTGCTTCCAGAGTTCGAGCGCCGGAATGCGTTGGCCCTGGATTTTGCCCTCGTCGGCCATGCGCTCGTAATGGACATAGCGCTGTTCGAAGGCTTCGCCGTAGAGCTCGTGCAGGTCCGGGGTCTCGTTGGCGCGGAAGAGGGTCCACTGTTCGCGGGACTCCATGCGCTTCATGAACAGGTCCGGGATCCAATTGGCCGTGTTCATGTCGTGGGTGCGCCGGCGGTCGTCCCCGGTATTGCGGCGCAGTTCGAGAAAATCCAGAATGTCGTTGTGCCAGCATTCGAGGTAGGCGCAGCCTGAGCCGCGACGCTTGCCGCCTTGGTTCACGGCCACGAGCTGGTCGTTGTGCAGCTTGAGGAACGGAATCACACCCTGGCTTTCGCCGTTGGTGCCACTGATATAGCTGCCCGTGCCGCGCACGGCGGTCCAAGAACCGCCCAGGCCGCCCGCCCACTTGCTGAGGAAGGCGTTTTCCGCGATGCCGCGGATCATGATGCTCTCGATGCTGTCGTCGACTTTGTAGAGGTAGCAGGAGGAGAGCTGGCTGTGCAGGGTGCCGCTGTTGAACAGGGTGGGCGTGGAGGAGCAGAAGCGCCGGTGCTTGTACAAGCCGTAGAGCTTGATGACCCAGTCCTCGCGTTCTTCGGTCTCATTCAGGAACAGCCCCATGGCCACGCGCATCCAGAAGAACTGCGGAGTTTCGATGCGGCGGGGACGCGCGCCGGTCTTGTCCACGATCAGGTAGCGGTCGTAGAGCGTCTGAATGCCGAGATAGTCGAAATCGAGGTCGGCTGAGGGGTCGAGGGCATCGGCGAGTTTGTCGAGATCGTATTCCAGCAGGCGCGGGGCCAAGCGGCGGATCTTGATGCCGTGTTCGACATAGTTACGGAAGGCCTGGCGGTGCGCGTCCTTCAAGCGCGCCACGCCATCGCGGGCAATGTCCCAGCCCAAGACTTCCTCGTAGGTGTGGGTGAGCTGGATGCGGGCGGCAAACTTGGCAAAATCGCCATCCTTCTCGATCAGCGCCTTGGCGTTGAGCAAGATGGTTTTCTTGAGGTCATCCTCGGTCATGGAAGGGGCGAGCGAACGGCGCAGTTCGATTTCGATCTGCGAGCGGTCGCTGCTCAGATCGAGGCCGATCATGGCGAAGGCGATTTCGGCGCGCAGACGCGTGCCGTCCCACAGGTAGGAGGACCCGTCGGGGCGCTGCACGTTGATCAGGGTGTCCTGGTGGGAGGCTGGCGCCTGTTGCTGCGTGCTTTCGGTGGCGCGCATCTCGGTGCGTTCCGCGCGGTACAGGATGTAGGCTTCGGCCACGCGGTAGTGACCGGCCTTCATCAGTTCCTCCTGCACGAAGTCCTGGACGTCCTCGATGTGCACAAAGGCCTGATCCATGTCCCGCACACGGCCGGTCACGGCGCGGGCGATGGCGCGGGCGGCATCGGAATCATGGTGGCGCGAGAGAAAGGCTTTGCGCACGGCGATTTCGATCTTGTTCTCGTTCCATGGCACGACCTGGCCGTTCCGGCGGATCAGGCGCACGTGCAGGGTGCCATCGGTGGTGGACGGATCCTGGACGCGCTTCATCACGAGGCTGCGGGCCACGTCGTGTGCGTTGTGCTCGATCAGGGCCCGCTCGATGGCGAGATGCACGTCCTGCTGCGTGAGGCGGCGCTGATCGCCGTGTTCACCGAGAACCTGGCCGACGGCCCGGGCGACGCCCGCCACGAACGCTCGGTTGTGCTCACTGAAGATTTCCTCGGCGCGGTCCTGGCGCCGCGAGAGCATGAGGTTGGTCAGGGCACCGCCGATGGTGTCCGCGATTTCCGCGAGGCTGAAATCACGCGGTTCCCCGGCCATGTCGATCTTCAAGTTCGGCAGCTTGAACGCATCACTGCCGACCACGAGGCCCCAGTCGAAGCGTGGCTTCTGATCCTTGGGCGTGAGCACAAATCTCTTGAGCGCCTGATCTTCCTCTAACGATTCTCGGTAAAACATGATTTCTCCGCCTTGTCCTGCAGCTAATGAATACTTCCCATGCGCATGCGTGGCCCCCGGCGTGTTCGACGCCGGGCCCCTTCACGCATTGCGCCCCCGTTAGAGATCGTCGTCGCTGACGGCCGCCAGGGCGGACGTCTTCTGATACTCGGTCACCCGGCCTTCAAAGAAATTCTGTTCCTTCGAGATATCCATCATTTCCGCCAGCCAGGGCAGCGGGTTCAGGACGCCCGGATTCAATTCACGCAGGCCGCAGCCAACCAGGCGGCGATCTGCGATGTAGTCAATGTACTGGCAGAACTCTTCCACGCTCAGCCCCACGGCGCGCACGGGCAGGCAGTCGCTGACGAAGGCCTTTTCGAGTTCCACGGCGCGGCGCATGAGGTTGCGGAGTTCTTCCTTGAAGTCGGCAGACCAGATGTCCGGGTTCTCATCCACCAGATCCATCAGCAGGTGGCGGAAGAGCTTGATGTGGTTTGATTCGTCGCGCAGCGTGTAGCGGAACATCTGGCCGATGCCGGGCAGTTTGTTCTGGCGATAGAGCGCGAGGATCATGCCAAAGAGCCCATAGAACTGCGTGCCTTCCATGCACTGCCCGAAGATGAACATGTTCTTCGCGAGCAGTTGCTGGTTGGCGAGCTGGGTGAGATCGATTTCACGGCGCAATCCGCGCGAAGATTCCATGACAAAGTCGTTCTTGCCGCGAATCGATTCCACGTCTTCGAACATGGCCTCGCACTCGTGGGGATTGATGCCGAGGGAGCTGATCATGTAGAGCAGGCTGTCGGCGTGGATGTTTTCCTCGTGCGCGTGGCGCCCGAGGACCATCTTCAATTCCGGCGCAGTGACGAGTTCGCGCACGACGTGAATGATGTTGTCGCCCACGATCCCTTCGGCGGCGGAGAAATAGCCGATGCCCATGCGCACAATCCAGCGTTCCACGTCGCTCAATTCCGAGGTGCTCTTCCACTGTTCCACATCCTTCTGCATGGGGATGTCTTCGGGTTCCCAGTGGTTGGCCTTCATGGTGCGATAGAGGTCGTAGGCCCAGCGATATTTCAGCGGGAGCAAGTTGAAGAAGACCGTCTTGCGACCGTTGATGACGCGCTTCTCAGCGAAGGCCAACTCGGCCTTGGTCCGATCCAGCACGTAGGAGCGATTTCCGAATTCAAATACGGTCTGCATGGTACCGATCTTTAGACATGCGGAAGCCGGGCCTCCGCAGTTTTTCTGGCTCAATTTTCCTTGCCGCGCCACCACTCGCGACTTCGTGTGAGAATGATTAGGTCTATAACAACGGCAATATGAGGCGTCAACCCTCCTCCACAATATGTAGTGTTATTTTTAGAGGGGTGCCAATAAACCCGCTAAAGGCAGGGGGGGGTTAATGCATACCGAAATGGTATGGTATGTCGCGTTGCGCGCCATTGCGGGGGGGCAGGCGCGCCCCTCGCGCGCGCTCCGGCGGGGTCATTCCGGCGGGCGACCGCGAAACTGGCGGTTGAACCAGTAGAAGGTGATGTTCAGGGCACCCCGCAGCGGTTGGCCATCTTCGTTGTTGGCGGGGTCCCGGACGATGACGAGATGAGCCCAGGCGGCGACCTTGCGACCGAGCAGGAGCAACATGGCAATGCCGAAATAGGTTACGCCGAGAAATGCGAGCACGAGTCCCGTGTAGCTGACGGGATCGTTCTCCAACATAAAGCCGATCGCCCCGACGATCACGCCGGTGCCGATCACCATCGAAGAGTTGATGATGTTCCAGCGGAAGGTCTGGACGTGAAAGCGTCGCGTGCGGGCCAGTTCGCGCATTTCTTCGGCATCTTCCTGAGCGTAGATACGGTCGTCGATCAAGGGTGCGCGGGGCAGTCGGCGCGGAGCCACGGGAAGGTTGCGCGGATGCGGCGCGAGCGGATACGCATCGTGCACTTCGATCTCGCGCCGGGACGCCACGAGGTGCTCCAGCATTTTTTCCGTGCGTTCGACTTTGTCATAGAGTGTGTCGATGGCGACGGTCGTGGGCTGGTTGGTGGCGGTCAGCCCGCGCGCGGTCGGTTCGGCGGTGGGAACCGGGTGGCTTTGCAGGCGAGCCAGCTCGGCGTGCATGGCGCGCAGCTCATATTCTAGGCGTCCGATTCGATTTTCGTCGCCGTTGCCGGTCATGATCGGCGCGCGCGGCGGGGCCGGCGCAACGGCGGGGACGTGGCTTGGGGCAGCGAGTGCGCTGCGCATCGGGCGACGTCGCAGCACGGAGTCCTGCTTGAGGATGCCACGTTCCACGAGGTTGCGCGCGGCCTGCACGTTGATGGGACCGTAGGTGTGTCCGCCGCCCAGATCGGCGACCCATTCCATGGCGAGGGCCGGCAGGGTGGCCGCCGGCTGCCACACGCGGGCGTCCGCGGATACTTCATCCTCGGCGGTGATGGAGCCTTCCTCGGCCCACTCGCGCAGCTTGGCGAGGGGCACGGGACCGCGAATGCGCGTGTCGTCGACGCGGAGAAACCACGTCACGGGATCATCCATCGGGGTTGCGGAATCTGTGTACGGTGTCACCATATCACTGTGCCAAGTTGCCAAGGTAAGTAGGCAACTGCCTAGCCCTCAAATGATGCCATTTTCAGGGGGTGAAGGTCAAGATTGGTGCGTCTGGGTGGTCATTGCCGAGGGGTACCACGGATGTTGGACTTGGCCTGAGGTTCGCGGGCAACGCCGCGGGGCAACTGTGAATTGCGGGGGGCAAGGCGATGGCATCTCTGGCAGCGCGGATGTCCCGCCGCCATCCCGTGTCTCGCGCTGGACGTGGCCGGTACGCCATCGGCGCAGGTTGAAATCACGTGGCCAAGCGAAGCGGGGCGTCGCTACACCGTTTTTGAATCCACCAACCTCATGGAGGCGTGGACGCCCGCGGAGTGAGTGAATACGGAACTTGAGAACGCCAGCGGCCCCAACTCCCCATGTGCGTGCCTACTCCGCCGGGATCAGGCGCACGATGTGATCGGGGCCGTTGAGGACGAGGTAGAGAAAACCGTCAGGCCCGTTGACCACATCGCGAATGCGCCCAATGCCCTTCAGGACGATTTCCTCTTCGGCGATCTTGTGATCGCGGATGCGCAGGCGATGCAATTCCTCTGCGGCGA
>JAQCIA010000294.1 GCA_027620105.1 Verrucomicrobiota bacterium
GCAAGGTGGTGCTTGAATGGAACGCCATGAATCTTTTCCGGTTCCTGGCGAAAGAGTCCCTGCCCCAAGCCTTTGAGGGTTGACGCTGAGAGGAGGTTTCGATAAACATTTGATCAGTTCGGGTTGATGTGTGGCGCCGATAGGACGGCGTGTTTCGGATTGGCTGGAGAATGGGTCGCGGTATGCGACCGGGAGATCATCATGACCAAAGCATGGCGTCTGTTTGTGTTGGCCGTGGGTGTTTGCGCGTTGGGGGGGCATGCGGTTCTGGCGGCGGAACCCAGTCCAGTGGCAGGCACGGAGCCTGTCCAAGCGCAACCCAATCCAGAGGCCGGCACGGAGCCTGTCCAGCTCGGGCTGTCACTGCGCGGCGACTACACGGACAACCGCGACGCCACCGAGTCGGATAAAGAGTCCACTTTCGATTTCTACGTCACGCCGCGCATTGATGTCTTCGCCGACACGGATCGTTCCACCCTGGCCTTTTTTTACGAGCCGTCTCTGCGGTATCGGGAGAATCCCAGCGACATTCAGAACGATGTGGAGTTGCTGCACAACCTGGGCGTGAACGCCTACCATGCCATGTCGGATCAGACGAAGCTGCGCCTGCTAGAGTTGTTCAACTATCAGGACGATCCCTCCATCGATTCCGATGGCAGTCCTGTCCGTGACAATCGGACCTACTCCCTGAACCGCTTGGAAGCGGGCGTGCGTCACGAATTCAGCACCTTGACGAGCGGGGACGTGTTTGGGCGCTACACACTGAAGCGCTACGAGGACGACGAGGTTTCCGAGGAATCCGATGAAGATCGTGTGGAAGGGCACGGTTTGCTGCGGCGTCAGCTCTCGCGCAACATGGCGATACGCGCCGGAGGCGGCATTTCGTTGTATGGATACGACAGCGCGGTGGGGATTGATCGTGACTTTGACGTGCTGCTCGGTTCACTCGGTCTGGATAAAGCGTTCAGTCCCCAGGTGCGCGGCGGGTTGGATGTGGGCGCACAATCTGTGGAGTATTCGGATGACACGATTGACTCCGAAGTTTTCCCCTATGCGCGTGCGGACATCACCATTTCTCCGACGCCCACATTCCGCCTGCGTGGCGTGCTGGGGCACGGCGTACGGGAGTCGGACGTTTTCCCCTTCGCATCCCAGGAATACACAGAGTTCAGCGGTGGTGCAGAAGTGGATGCTTCCAAAATTGTCACGCTCGGCCTGAATACGACATACCGGGTGAGCACGTATGATGAAACGGAGCGGCCCGCGGGGGCGCCCGCGCCGTTGCCCGGCGCTTCGGATTCCGGCGATGAAACCACAACCGTGGTTTCGGGAAACGTGGCGTGGGCCTTGCGCGATGCAGCCCGGCTGTTGGCGCGGCAAACGTATGAAGACGTGGATTCTGACGTGGAAGATAGCTATCAGAAGAACACCACGTCGGTTGAATTGCATCTGGATTTTTGAGGCAGGCACGCCGCCCCGCCACGGAATGTGGCGGGTGGGGTGGGCGCGTTGCCGATGGGCCCGGACGAAGCCGCGGCCGCTGAAAAATGGCCGGGGAATGCCCATTGCGTAACCAAACATGTCTGCGATGACCAACGCCACGCCGCCGCAGGAAGCGCTGCATTTTCTGGATTACTGGCGCATCATCCGGGCGCGCAAGGAAATCGTCCTGACGGTGTTTCTCCTGGTGGTTGTCACCGGCATCGTCTTCACCTTCGCCATGCCGAAAGTGTACCAGGCGACCTGTGTCGTCCAGGTAAAAGAAAAGCGACCGGACGTTTCGGTTTTTCAGCAAGAACGTATCCAGTATGACCCGCTGTTCCTGCGCACCCAGTTTGAGATCATTCAGTCGCCTCCCGTGATCGAGGAGGTCGTGCGCCGGCAGGGCCTCGCGAGCAAGCTGGCGGTAACGGCAGGGTATGGTGGTCTGACGCCGGATCAGGCCTTTGCTCGCACGGTAAAGTATGTCACGCGCGCCCTGCACGTGCAGCACTACCGCGATACCAACCTGATTCAGATCGAACTGCGCTATCACGAACCCAAGGGGCAGGCGCCGTACGAGGCCATGACCACGGCCAACCTGATCGCCGAAGTCTACCGCGAACAGAATGGCCAGCGCATGCGGCGCGTGACTGAGGTCGCACTCGATGCGCTCAAGGTCGCACTCGATGATCAGAAGCGCAAGGTGGCTGAAATCAGCGCCAAGCGAGAAGAAATTCGCCAGAAGTATGGCATCGTAATGTTGAGTTCGCGCGCGGGTTCGGAAAGTGCGATCGACCGCCGGGCCATTGCGCGGATCGAGGATGAACGCGTGCGCCTGCGGATCGAAGTGGAAGGCAAGCGGGCGCGTTATGAGCAGGCGATTAGCCTGTCACCTAGTGAATTGGTGGCGGCGGGGCCCTATCTGGCGGGCGATCCGGCGCTGGCGCTGTTGGTGAGGGCCAAGCGCGAGTCCGAAGCGCGCCTGGCGGAGATGACCATCGCGGCGTTGGGACCGAACCACCCGGAAGTGATCAGCATGCGCGGGGCCATGGCCCAGTTGGATAAGCAGATCACCGATGCCCTGACCGGCCTGAAGACCGGTTTGAAGCACGACTTTCAGGCCGCCCAGGCCGGGCTGGATACACTGGAAGCCATGTTGCAGGAGCAGAAACAGGAAGAAATTTCCTCCGAGGCCAGCGGCTATGCGGAGTTCGACCGTGCGCTGGAGGAGTGGCAGCATGCGCGCCACATCGCCGACACACTGGAAATGCGCTACCTCGAACAGGAAATCGAACTCGGCATTCCGGCAACGATCGTGGAGATCATCACGCCCGCGCAGGCGGCCGAGGGGAATGACTTCATCAGTCCGAATTTCATGGTCAACATTATCCTCAGTGTGCTGATCGGATTGTGTGCGGGTATTGGCCTCGCCTACTTCGTGGAATACATCGACACGTCCGTGAAGACCATCGACGACGTCGAACGGTTCATGGAACTGCCGGTGGTGGGCGTGATCCCCCAGAAAGTGGAAGCGTTCAGTGATGGGCGTTCCTATCGCGACCACGCCGAGGCATACCGCATGCTGCGCACGAACGTGCGGTTTTCCGAGCGTGTGAAGAATGGGCGCACGTTCTGCGTGACCAGCGGCAGCATGGCTGAGGGCAAGTCACTGACCGTGTTCAACCTCGGGTTTGTGTGTGCGCAGTTGGGCGATCGCGTGCTTATCGTCGATGCGGACCTGCACCGGCCGCGTCAGCATCGTATCTTGAATGTGGACAACAAGTTCGGACTGGTGAACATCCTGGTTGGCGAAACCACGCTGGATGAGGCCGTGCAACACACCGACAATGTAAATTTCGACTTCCTGCCCAGCGGCAAGATTGCGGCGGGCGTGCATGGCTTGCTTGACA
>JAQCIA010000295.1 GCA_027620105.1 Verrucomicrobiota bacterium
GTGATTGCCATTATTCCGGCGATCCTGAACAAGCAGTTTCGCGTGCCCTGGCTGGTGGCGTCCTTCATGGGCGGGACCAGCCTGCTGATCGTGGTGGGCGTGATGCTCGACACGTTGCGTCAGGTGGAGTCGCACCTGCTGATGCGGCACTATGACGGCTTCCTCAAGAAGGGACGCCTGCGGGCGCGGCGCTGATTCTGTTCGGCGGTCGGACGTTCTGCGTGGATAGTTTGCATGAATGCGATCATTCTTCTTGGTGCCCCGGGTGCGGGCAAAGGAACGGCTGCCGAGCGCATTCGCGACGACGCAGGCTACACGCATGTTTCCACCGGTGACATCCTCCGGCAAGCGGTGAAGGATGGCACGGCGCTGGGCAACCAGGCCGAGGGGTACATGCATCGCGGCGAGTTGGTGCCCGATGACATCATGCTGCATCTGGTGGAGGATCTGATTCAGAATGGGCCGCCGGATGCGTCCTATCTTTTCGACGGGTTTCCGCGCACGCTGCGGCAAGCGGATTTGCTGGATGAGCTGCTGTCGCATCGACAGGGCGGTGTGCAGCATGTGGTGTTTCTGGATGCGCCGAGGGATGTCCTGATTCAGCGGCTTTCGGGGCGGCGGATTTGTCGCACGTGCGGTGCGAATTTTCATATTACGAACATGCCGCCAAAGAAGGCGGGAATTTGCGATCGCTGCGGGGGCGAACTGTATCAGCGGCGGGACGACGGTGAAGCGATTATCATCAGCCGGTTGGATGTGTTTCAGCGGCAGACCGGCGAACTGATTTCGCGGTATCGGGAAAAGGGGCTGCTGCGCCGCGTGGATTCTCGGAGCAGTCCGGAGGCACTTGGGCGGGACGTGCAGCGGGTTCTGAAGGGTGAGTAGGCTGCGTTTGGTTCGGAATAATGGTGTTGAGTGGTGCCAGCGATGATTGCAATTCGAGGTGCAGCGGAGCTGGAGATCATGCGCGAGAGTTGTGGTTTGGCGGCGCGCGTGCGGGACCAGGTGGCTGCGGCGATTCGTCCCGGGGTGACGACGCTGGAATTGTCGGAGTTGGCGGGAGCACTCATGCGTGCGGAGGGCGGCGAGAGCGCGTTTCTCGGGTATCACGGGTATCCCGGCATTATCTGCACATCGGTGAATGATGCCGTTGTGCATGGGATTCCGAACGACCGTCAGATCGTGCTGGGCGATATCGTTAGCATTGATATAGGGGTTCGGCATCGTGGGTATATTGGTGACACGGCGACCACGGTGATGGTGGGGGTGACTGACCCCGAGGTGGTGCGCATGGTGACGACGACGCAGCGCGCTTTGGAGGCTGGAATCGCGGCGGCGCGGGCGGGGAATCGGGTCTCCGACATTTCGCACGCGATCGAGCAGGTGGCGCTGGAAGCAAAATTTGGTGTGGTCCGTGACTTTGTGGGGCATGGGGTGGGGCAGAAGATGCACGAAGAGCCCCAGGTGCCTAATTTTGGTCCACCGGGGCGGGGGCCGGTGCTGAAAGCGGGCATGACGCTGGCGCTGGAACCCATGCTGAATATGGGCCGGGCGGAGGTGCGGGTTTTGGATGATGGATGGACGGTGGTGACGCGGGACGGAAAACCTGCGGCGCATTTTGAGCACACGATTGCCGTGCGGGACGACGAAGCGGAGATTTTGACCCAATAAGTGGGTTTATTTATTTTGTTGTGGACAGCGGTCCCGGCGGTCACTAGATTCATGGATTTCGTTTACGGGAGAATACCGGTGAAGGTGAGAAGTTCAGTAAGGCGCATGTGTGAGCAGTGCAAGGTTATACGTCGGCGCGGCGTGGTCCGCGTGGTGTGCACGAATTCACGTCACAAGCAACGTCAGGGTTAGGGAGGTTTCGGATGCCGCGAGTTCTAGGGGTTGACATTCCGGGCCGGAAGCGGGTGGAGTACGCCTTGCAGTACATCCATGGTATTGGGCCGGCGCGTGCGAAGGCGATCGTGGTGGAGTCGAAGATTGATCCGGCGACCCGCGCGGACGATCTGACACCGGACGATTTGCGTCTGGTCATTAACATTATTCAGACGCGTTTCCGGGTGGAAGGCGATCTGCGGCGTGAAGTTTCTCAGAATATCAGGCGCCTGATCAGCATCGGTAGCTATCGGGGGATTCGCCATCGGCGCGGGTTGCCGGTGCGCGGGCAGCGAACAAGTACGAATGCGCGGACGCGCAAGGGGCCGCGTCGCACGGTTGGTGCGGTGCGCGGCAAGGAAGCGCGTGCGGCAGTGAAGACCGACTGATCCACAGTCTACTAACAATCGGAGTCAGGTGTAGCGATGGCTGACGATAATGTAAAGTTGAGCGAAGCGGTTGGTGCAGGAGCCGCCGAGGCGGATTCCGGTGCTGACGCGGGTGCGGATGGCAAGACCGAAGAGGGTGCAGCGGCTAAGGCCGCTCGCAAAGCAAAGGTGCGCGCCGGGCGCCATGTGCCAGTTGGCATCGCGCACATCAGGGCGACATTCAACAACACGATGGTGTCAATCACGGACCTGCGCGGTGGCGTGGTTGCCTGGAGTGCGGGTGGACGTGCGGGGTTCAAGGGCTCGCGCAAGAGCACGGCATTCGCGGCAACGCTGGTCGGGCAGGAATCTGCGCGGCAGGCCATTGCGCGCGGCATGCACGAGGTGGAAGTGCGTGTGCAGGGGGCCGGAGCAGGACGCGAGTCTGCCATTCGCGCGTTGCAGTCATCCGGGCTGAACGTGACGGTGATCAAGGATGTGACGCCCATTCCGCACAATGGTTGCCGTGCGCGCAAGCGTCGCCGGGTGTAAAGTGCTTTTGACGGTTGCGGCGCGCGGGGCGCGCTGCGGGGCCAGGATGGCTGCGCGGGCGGCCAAGTTTTTTTTGTAGTCAGGAAAGGACGGATACGATGCCTATCAGACTGAGTCGGTTCGAGATGCCGAAGCGCGTGAACAAGCACGAAGCGACGGAGACAGCGTGCTATGCGCGGTACACGGCCGAGCCCTTCGAGGTTGGTTACGGGACCACGGTGGGGAATTCACTGCGGCGGGGGCTGCTTTCGTCCATCGAGGGGGCCGCGATAACCTCCGTGAAGATCACGGGAGCGCCGCATGAATTTTGCACGGTGCCGGGCGTGGTTGAAGACGTGACGGATATCGTCCTGAATCTCAAACAGGTTTTGCTCAAGACATTTGTGCGCGATGTCGGTCCGCTCGTGGTGAAGGTGAAAGGCCCGGGCATCGTAAAGGCCGGGGACATCCAGAGCGAAGGTGCGGTCGAGGTATTGAATCCCGACTTTCCAATTGCGACGTTGTCCGGTGACACGAAGTTTGAAATGGAACTGGAAGTGCGCACGGGGCGTGGGTTCTATCCGGCGGAGCGGAACAAGGGTCCG
>JAQCIA010000296.1 GCA_027620105.1 Verrucomicrobiota bacterium
GCTCCAACACCGTCCAGACCTCGTCCAGAATGGCCTGCACCTCCCGTCCGCGCTCCAGCTCGGCCTGCACGCGTTCGATCTGCTCACCGCTGACACGCACGGAACGCTTCTGCCCATTCACGGAACGCTGCCACACGTAATACGGCCCCTGCCGCGTACTGTGTCCGTCCGCCGCTTTGCGCGTGTAGTACTGAGCACTCAATTGCCCGCGTCGCGCGCTATCAACCGCCATGAGTCGTTCCAGTGCCGCTGCCTTGCGCTCGGCCAATGTTGTCGCCATGCCGCCCCCCTTTGGTGTTGTATCGTTACAAGATACAATATACGCCGCCAAAAAGAAAGGGGCAAGCCCCAAATCGCACTATTTCAAAATTTCTGTCCTCCACCCCTGCCGGCGCTTCCCCGCAGACTGTGATTGACGCGCATATCTTCTTACTATATTGTAAGGAACTATAAGTTAGTAAGGACACCGCATTATGGCTACCGCGACCATCACGAGCAAAGGACAAATCACCATCCCGAAAGAGGTCAGGGACACGCTGCGCCTCCGTACGGGAGATCGAGTTGCCTTTATTATCCACGATCATGTCGAAGCGGTATTGAAACCCATCAACAAGTCCGTGGATCAGGTGTTTGGCATGCTGCACACTCCCCATCTGGCCAGCAAGACCATCGTGGACATGAACCAAGCCATCGCGCGGCGAATGCGGGGGACCAAGTCGTGATCGCGCTCGACACCAATGTCCTTGTCAGATTCTTGGTTCGGGATGACGAAAAGCAGGCGCGCCGCGTGTATGCGCGATTTAGGCAGGCGGAATCTTCACGGGAATGTCTGTTTGTTCCCTTGTTGGTCGTGCTCGAAACCATTTGGGTTTTGGAGAGTGCCTACGACAAAACGAGAAGGCAAATTCTGGATGCGATTCGGGATCTGAAAAGCATGCCGATTCTGGAGTTTGAGCGGGATCCCATTGTGCAACAACTTCTAACTGATGGAAAAAAGGGAAGTATCGATCTCGGAGATCTTCTGATTGCGCTCACGGCGCAAGCACTCGGATGCAGCAAGGCGATCACGTTTGACAAGAAGGCGGCCAGGTATTCGTTTTTCGAGCTGCTCACATGATCATCACTCGCACCCCACTGCGCGTCAGCTTCGCGGGCGGCGGCACTGACCTGCGCGCCTTTTATGCCCAGGAGCGTGGCGCCGTCCTCAGCACCGCCATCGACAAGTACATCTACATCACCGTCAATCGGAAGTTCGACAACACGATCCGCGCCAGCTACTCGGTCACGGAATTCGCCGATCATCCGTCGCAGCTCAAACACGAATTGATTCGCGAGGCCATGCTGCTGGTGGGGATCGACGGCGGCATTGAGATCACGTCGATTTCCGATGTACCGTCGCAAGGCACGGGACTCGGGTCCTCGAGCAGTTACACGGTGGGCGTTCTGCATGCGCTGTATGTCTATGCGGGCCAGTACGTGAATGCCGAGCGTCTGGCGGCGGAAGCCTGCCGGATCGAGGTGGACATTCTGGGCAAGGCGATGGGCAAGCAGGATCAGTACATCGCCGCTTACGGTGGCTTTCAGTTTATCCAATTCAATCCGGATGAATCAGTCAGCGCCGATCCGGTCTCCTGCGGGCCGGACTTGCGCGGACAGCTGCATCGCAGCCTGCTTATGCTCTACACCGGGGTCACGCGCTCCGCCAGTGCCGTCCTCGAAGAGCAGCAACGCAAGACGGCCAGCGAGCAGCCGGCGCGGGAAGGCTTGCGGAAGATGCGCGAGCTGGCGGCCCAGTTGCGGGACCGGATCAACGCGGGCAACCTGCAGGATGTGGGTGAGATTCTGCACAGTGGATGGATGCTCAAGCGCGCCCTGGCGACTGGTATTTCGAGCAGCGCAATTGATGGTTGGTATGACCGCGCGCGGGCGTTGGGCGCCATCGGCGGCAAGCTGCTCGGAGCGGGCGGAGGTGGATTTTTGTTGCTCTGCGCGCCGCCGGAAAAGCACGCGGAAATCTGCCGTGGGTTGCCGGAACTGCGGCCAATTCCTTTCGCCTTCGAACCCCGCGGCAGCCAGATCATTTTCGTGCAGTGAGGGGCAGCAGGGGGCTCAAGCAGACACACGCCGGCACGCTGCGAGCGCAGTGGCCGCAACCAGCAGCAGCAGCGCCACCCGCCCCGCAGCGGCCACATAGAGCCCGGTCAGCGAGGGCGCGTAGCGCAGCGTCAGCGTGTGGTCGCCCGCTGGCACGCGGATGCCCTGGAACAGGTAGTTCACACGTTCGACCGGGAAAGTCTGCGCCCCGTCCGAGACCTTCCAGTCCGGATCGTACTTGACCGATCGCACGAGCACGGCATCGCCTTCCGCCCGCACGCGAACCTCGCATGACGCCGGCGTCTCGCTGACCACCTGCACCGTTGCCGTTCCGAAAGCCGCGGTAACGCTCGCATCCTCAGTGCTGTGCGCGAGCATCAGCGCACGCGGATCAAAGTCCGGCCGCGCCAGCTGCTGCAGGGCCGCACGCTCGTTGTCCACTCCCGCCCCCACAATCTCTGCCCGCGCCACCGCCTGGAATTTTGGCAGCGCGCCGGTGAACTCCACCACGCGCAGCACGCGCTGCTCGGGCGGCCCTTCGTCCAGCGGAATCACGCCCCCGTCACGCACAGTCAGCCCCAGGGCCAGACGCTCCACGAAACGGCCCTTGCCACCATCCATCTGGTTCAGCGCCTCAGCCATACCCGGGACCGTGATGATCCAGCGGAGGCTGCCGAGTTCGAGCATGCGTGGCGTCATATAGCCCACAGCGCCGAAGAGCGATTCGTAGTCCGTCGGCATGCGCGAAACGCTAATGGGATTGAACAGATCATAGCCCTTGATCTGCAGCATCGTGCCGCGCATTTGGTTCAACGCCTGGGCCAGCGCCGCGGCCTGCCCCCGGTTCGGATCGCGCGGATCTGTGTTCGGTGGAAGCACGAGGATGCGCCCTTCGGTGGCATGCGCGTCCAGAAATGCGGTCAACGCGTTCGGCGCAATCAGCCCCTGATACGCATGTCCCGCAGCATAAAACCTTCCCGTGGCCACAAGATCCGCGGCCGTCAGCAGCGCCGCACCCGCGAGCACCACCATGGCGCCACGCCGATTGCCACGCGACGCCCACCATACGCCGCCACCGAACGCACCGGCCAACAGTAGCACCTTGAGCGACGTCCACAGAGCGTGCGACCAGAGTTTCGCGCTCGCAGGGCCATACCCTTCAGCGTTCAGCCGGGCCACAAAGCCGGTGCGATCCATGCCCGTGCCTGCCAGCATGAGCAGCGCGATCCCACTCAGCACCGCGGCTGCGATCAGATACGGCCGTAGCG
>JAQCIA010000297.1 GCA_027620105.1 Verrucomicrobiota bacterium
TCGCCCTGGGAGACGGGCACGGCCTGGTCATGATCGGGCCAGTACACCACGCGGCGGCAGACGGGGCCGACGATCTGAAACAACAGGCAGCGCGTGCGCTCATTTTCGATGAGGATGGCGTTGTGCTGATTCTCTTCCGAGGATTTGTCGTTGCCGGTGAAAATATGTTTACCGGGAAAGTACCCGAGGAAGCGCGATTGGCCCGCGATGGGCGCGCGGTTCACATGCACGTTCAGCGGACTCAGGAAGACGCTGATGCGGGTGGCCGGTAATTTTGTAAAATCGCCCAGCACGGCGGGGTCCAGTCCGGACTTTTTGCAGAGGGTCAGGAATGCTTCGGCAGAAAAATCCGTGATGGAGGCCACGCGCCCTTCGCCCGCGGTGACGATGGCGTCCTTGTCGGTCGGTGGGGTGCGTTCGGGGTCGCGGAAGAAATAGAGAAAATAGAGCGTGGCCACGAGGAAGAAGGTGAGGCCCAGGCAAGTCGCCACACACCAGGAACCGGTGAGGGGGCGGGCGACGAGCAGAATCAGGCCCCCGGCCACAGCGGCGGCTGCAATAAACGGCAGGACTTCCCGGCGAAAGCGAAACATGGTCGGCTCCCTTTCGTCGGGATTATTAGGGGAAGGTACAACCTAAAGCAAGCCGATGGGGACGGTGCGGGTTGGCCGGTGGCCGTTACGGATGGCCTCAGTCCAGGCAGCATTGCCGCCAGAACGCGGTTCCATAGATGGCGACAAGGTAGGTCCACAGACAGGTGAAGAGGGCGTGCATGCAGGTGTTGAAGCGCTGACCCTGCCACAGGCGCCGATCATAGACGCACCACTGCATGACCAGGCGGAGGAACCAGAAAAAGGCGAAACCGCCCAGGACGTAGCATGCGAGCGGGGATGGTTTGAGCAAGTCCGCAGTGGCGCACAGGGAAAGCGCACCCATCATGACCAGTACGAGGCAGACGAAGAAGGTGTGTACCCAAAACACCTGCCGCGTCAATAGGGACACGCCGGCCAGTTCCTGATGCCACTGGAAATGGCGAGGCATGAAGAGGTGCGCCAAGGCCAGCAGGATCAGCAGCCCGCCGGCCAGACGCAAATGAAATTCCAGACTCATGTGGTTCTCCGCAGCGTAAAGACGGTAACAAAGGGGGTGATGCGACGTTGATCGGCCAGATGCAATCCGGCCGCCGCGAAGGTGTGCAGCCAGGTCGCGCGCGCCAGAAAGTGAAAGGCCCCCGGTCCGAAGGCGAGCGCGTTCCATGAATCGCGCAGGTGCTCAACAATCACGACGCGGCCATCGGGGTTGAGCACGCGGCGCAATTCGGAAAAAAGGGCAACGCGATCGTCGGTCAAACGAATCTCGTGGGCGGCGAAGACGAGGCAGGCCAGATCGAGTTGGGCATCATCCAGAGGGATTGACTGGAGGGGAATCGCGGTCATTCGCGGATCCTGACCCGCACGGGCCTGGGCGCGGGCGATGGATGGCGTGCGGGTGCGCAGGGCGTCAAAGACGCTGTAGACGAACAGCTGCGCGGCGGGAAATTGGCGCTGGAGGGCGTTTGAGGCTTCATCATGTCCGGCGTGGATGGTTGCCACGCGGGCGGGCGCCGTGGTGGTGGTTTCCAGCCAGCTGGCTCGGGCGATGCCAGAACGATCATAGACATAGTGCGAGACGAACAAGGAAGCCAGGAGCCAGAAGTTTGCGAAGGCCAGGGCTACGCAGATCACGAGCGTAATGGGGCGGGGGAGTGGCCGTGTTGTCAGCAGGAAGGCGACGACGCCATTGCCCGCGATCGCAACGGCGTACCAAGGCCAATTGAATCGGAGAATCTGGGCCACCCCTGCGAATGGGGCGCGTGACCGTGTGATGGTTGCGTCAGGCATGGGGCACTCCGGTTAGGGGCTCAACCAGGCCGCGTTCCCAGCGATAGGGAACATCCGTGACCAGGAACGCATTGGCGAGGCGCGGTTTAATTTCGCAAAAAGGCGGGGTATTCAGGAAACCGCAATGTGCAACGGTCACGCTGACAGGTTGTGGCGTCCAGTGCGTTCGCACGCCCTGGATGACGACCATGGAGTCGGAGTGCTGCTCGTAGTCGAAGGTGAATGGCATTGGTCCGGCGAATCGGCGGGCGGTCTGAAGGTCGGGGAAGGGGGAATCAGGCGGTGGCGTGGAGGGGAACGCGTCCAACTGCGCCACCACGGACAAGTCGGCAATTCCGCCGGCGCTTTGCACGTTGATGCGCAGTTGTTTCTCGGTCATGTCTGCTTGCACGCAGCATTTGCGATAGTTGTAGTGCGTCAGCAGATTGCCGGCTTTGACCATGAGCAAGCTGTCGGCATCGCTGCGCAGAATGCGCAGACCGCGCAAGCGGTGGCCTGCGCGATTTTGAAAACGACTGAAGATGCGATAGCCGCAAAGAAAGAAGTTCCGACCGAGCCAGGCGGGGAAACCGACAGGCCGGAGCCGCTCCGTTTGCACCATGGCGATGGCCAGAAACCCGTTGCCTTCATAGGTGTCGAGAATCAATCCGGGTGGGAGTAGGGGACGGAGGAGTGCTTCGGGGAAGGCGTAGGTGAGTACGAACGAGTAGCGAAAATGGGCCGCGATGGGGATGGGGTGGCGACGCAGTTTGGTGAGCATTCAGGTCAGCTCCGTATGCGGACGTGTTTGGGAATGCATGGGGCTACGGAGGGCGCAATACCAGGCGACGCCGAGGAAGCACATATTGGCCAGGACCATGGCGGTGGGTGCAATGAGGAGGTCGGCGGCGAGTTTCAGCTCAAAAACATTCATGCTCGCAATCAAGCCCGTCTGCACGGGTAGCGCCCGCTGATCACCCAGACTGCGAGGGCAACTTCGATGATCCCCACGGTGTAGATGACTGGCCCGGACAAGGGCTCGCCCACCACGCGCGCCACGATCAATTGATGTCGGGGCACGGCGCCGAGCAGTTTGCAGAGGAGTCCGTGGGTCAGCCAGACGGACGCAATTCCGAAACGCAGGCCCTGCACAATTCGGAGGTGTTTGTCCGGTGAGGCGTTCATTGGCCGTGGCACTGCGCGTGGTGTTGCTCCCTTTGATGACGCGATCCGTACAGAGCTATCGCCGAAGATGAGCAGAATCCGTTGCGATTGCAAGCGGTCGTGGATTCAGAACGTTCCCCTTTCGATCTCTTGCCGAACCCGGTGCGGCGACTACAGTTCGAAATCTCTGTGGCGCATACGCGTTGAAGATGCGAAAGGCGGCACCATCCGGATTTGCGCAGCAGAGGATCACGCAGGTGCGGCGGCGCGCAGCGAGTTCAGCAGGTTGGCCATGTCGGGGGGGGGGGGGGCTTGGAAGACTTTGG
>JAQCIA010000298.1 GCA_027620105.1 Verrucomicrobiota bacterium
AGCTCCTCTTGGTCACTCAGTCCATCGCTATCGCTGTCCAGACGGGGCATCACCGTCAGCACCACCGTATCGTTGGTGTCAAAGCGCGTGTCGTGCACCGTCAGTTGGATGACGACTCCAGTGGGCGTGCCGATGTCATAGGCGAGGCGGAAGGACGCCTGCGACTGCGTGGCATTGAAAACTTCTCCCGTCGGTCCATCGATCTGCACCCACTGGTAGGTCAGCCCCAATCCGCTCGGCGCCAGCGAGCCCGATCCATCCAGCAGCCCCCACATGCCGGACTCCACACTCCCCGCGCTCCCGGCCGAAGCCACCGGCAAATCCAGCGTAATTGCGCGCGTGCTCACCGCCAGAAACTCGTTGGACTGTATGTGTCCGTCCCCATTGCCAACCGGCACCTGCGCCCCCGTGATCAATCCTCCCTGGTTCGTCGTCACATACGGCGCCGCCGCAAGGAACAGCTGCTCAGGAAATGCACCATAATGCTGCACCAGCTCCAACGTCCCCTCCAGCACACCGTTCACATTGGTACCGTTGTTGTTGAGGCCCGAGGTCGTCGCGCGATATTGCGATGCATTCGTCAACACCTGCTGCTGCGGGCCGAACCAGGACACGGCCCCGCCGATGGATCCGCCACCCCCGTTCTCGTCTGCCAGGAACGCGCTCCACTGCATCACCTGGCCACTCTTGGACCAATTCGCCGGCACACTGTTCGAAAGCATGTTGCTTACATAAATGAAGTGATCGTTCCCCTCGCCCGCGTCCTGCGTGGCCAGATAGAGATACTGCTTGCGGATGGCAGCGTTCAATCGCAGCCCGTTCGCGGCACGCACCCAGTTCGTGCTGTCAATCAAGCCATCCATGAGAAACGGATGATCCACGGCATAGACAAAACTGTCGCGCACCACGCCCCACTGGTCAATGCATCGCACCGCCAGTTGCCCCCCGTTGACATCGACCACGGCGCAGGAAAATGTATCGTCCACCACGCTCGCCGAGAATTCCCGCCGATTGCTGATGGGATATAAAAACTGGCCCCCACCACCACTCGTGATGTAGTGCACGCCGTTGATAGGATTGATGCGTTCATAGAAATGATTATGCCCCTGAAACACCACATCCACGCCCCCCTGCTCCAGCACCGGCACCAACTGGGCCTTCACATTTGCATTGTCCAAATGGGAGCCCTGGCTCGTGTACGGCGGATGGTGAAACGACACAAACTTCCAGGTCTGCGTGGTGGCTGCCAGATCCTGCGCCACCCACGCGGCGATTGCCGCCATTTTGGGTGCGTCGCTTTCCTGAAAAGGATTGCTGTCAATCCCCACGAAGTGCGCGTTCCCGTAATCATAGGAGTACACACGCTCTGCCAATCCGGCCGGCCCATTCGTCGGCAAATGAAACGCATCCACCGTCCAGCGCCCCTCCTCAATCGCCCAGTCGTGGTTGCCAATCACCGGCATCACCGGCGCCCGTCGGTTAACGTTGGAATAGGGCGTGAACCAAACCTCGTCGAACGAACCGGGCTGTCCCGAATAGTACACATTGTCGCCCGCCGTGAGTTGCAGATCGGGGTTCGCGGCGTCCACTTGATTCGCCACGGCAATCAGACCAACGCCCGCCACACCGAAATCACCGATGATGGAAAAGCGATAGGGTTGGTTGGTGTTGGGTGGCGCCCGAAAACTGGATTCCGCCAGCGTGAGCCCAGCGCTGCGGACCCTGTAGAAGTTCGTCGCGCCCGGGGGCAGAGCGGGCAGTTCCACCACATGCTCCCGCACGAGATTGGTATCCGTCACCGTTCCCGTGCCATACCCCGCATCAGTCCCGTAATCCACCACACTGTCGGTCAACGCATCCGTGCGCCAGGTCACCGACATGCGCCCACTATGCTGCATCTGCAGAATCGGGCCACGTAACAAGGTCACGTTGGTGAACAATTCGGGAATCAACGAAAAATCCGTGCTGCCGATGGAGACGTTGTGCCCCGAGACGGCCAGCACATTTGACCCCACAACCAACAACCCGGGGTCCAGTGAAAAGAATTCTCTGGGGTTCGGCAGCAGCAGCGTGCTGTACTGCGCAATCCCTTTGCGCGATGCGGCGTGGGCGCTGGACGCCACCGTCGCATGCGTCACGACGCCCGTCGGCATATTCTGCCGCACAACTTCCTGGCCGTTCACGTACGCCACAAAACCGTCGTCGTAATCCACCGCCAGGGTCAGATGCGTCACGTCCGCGGTATTTGCGATGTGGAACGTATGGCGCAGGTAGACGGAAGCATACGTGTTCTGCATGTTGCCAAACACCGTTGCATCATCGCCATCGCCATAGCCGAATCCACTGGGCGCCGGCCCACCCCAGACCCCATCCGCGAAGGCAACATTCGTCCAGCCTCCCAGTGGCGTCGAAACCCCCTGCCAATAACGCCAGTTGCTGCCCTTCACCACGACACCGCCACCGACAAGATCACCTGCCACACAGCACCCGATCAACGAAAATATCAGCACTCGCATTCGCAGTTGCGTGACTTACCTCTGTTCCGACACCGCCTATGATACCACTGCGTCAATATCCCGTAAACTCCCTGTTCTTCGAATCACAGCTTTTGTTTGGTGGAAGGACCGCCTACGCAAGCCCGCCAGACCATTACGTCCCGTCGGATGCCGGTATTGCTTTCAACGAGACTGGTGATGCATTTGGCGCTGGCCTTAGACAAAGAATTCCCATAAGTTCCGAATTTGTAGAACAACACGTGATCGCAGCGTGCGGCTGCATGACAGCAACGGGAGTAAGCAATGCCAAATATCGCTAAAGTTCTCCGCGAAGAAATTCTCCGCCTCGCCCGCAAGGAGGCCAAGAGCGCCACAAGCAAATTGCGCGCGGACTGCGTCACCCTGAAACGGCGGGCTGCAGACCAGAAGCGTCGCGTGACCGCGCTGGAGCGTGACGTGAAGAAGTTCCGTTCGGTCGCCAAGGAAGGTCTCGCCCAGGGCGCCGCCCCCTCGGAGCAGGAACTGCGCGGTGCGCGGATTTCATCCGAAATGGTCAAGCGTCTGCGTGCGAAGTTGGGACTATCCCAGGCCGACTTTGCCCGACTGGTGAACGTGAGTGCCATCTCTGTCTACATGTGGGAACGCAAGGGTGGGCGGTTGCAGTTGCGCAACGCCACGCGCACGGCCTTTCTGGCCGTGCGGAAAATGGGCAAGCGCGAGGCACAGGCCAAGCTCGCGGAACTCCAGGGTGGCGAGCCCCCCCGTCAGAAGCGCAAGCCGGGCCGCCCCGCCACCAGCAAGCGCCAGACGCGCAAGAAGTAGACGCACCGA
>JAQCIA010000299.1 GCA_027620105.1 Verrucomicrobiota bacterium
TGACAGGTTCACCTCCACGAACTGTTGGACGGCTCCAGCGATGCCGTCGAAGCGATGTCCCTCTAGGGCATCCCGGAAATGGAAGTAAAGGTCCGCCGGCTTCTGGTCGTAGACGAGGTTGAGGCCGTCAACCTTCAAGATACGTTCAAACACCTTATAACTCTTGGCCTGTTCGCGCGTGTTCGCGTACGGCGCCAGCCCCATCACTTTGTACTCGTGCTGCGCGGGCTTCATGCCCAGAAGCAGGGTGATGTACTGGTAGATATGTCCGATGTGGTTCTCGGACGTGTATGCTAATTCCTTCCGCCCCGCTTGGGAAAATCTGGAAACCGTGCCGTTAGAGTAATCGCCGATCCCCTCCGCGGTCAGTGAGAGGACTTCGCCGCGCATCGGGCTGCCGAAATAGGCATAGAACGTGTGGCAGTCCTCGTGTGTGATGGTGCGGACGCGCAAGGGGTCGATGCCGAGCTTTCGGCTGATGGTCTCCTTGCGGAGGCGCGCCATCTCAGCCATTTCCGCCGGGTCCATGTACCCGCGCAACAGATGATCCATTGGGTACGTCGTGTCGTACCGGAAGTCCGACCGGTCCTTGTACAACTCGTAGTAACTCGGCCGTTTGCCCTCCAGTAGCTTGGGTTTCCAGTAGGCATGCTGCTCCGTGACCCAGTCGCGGACGCTGAAGTTGGCGTTACGCTTGATCTTGGTGAGGACCGGGTTCCATGAGTGCGAGGCGAGCGCTACTTCGTCAATCTGGTCGGGTTGGATTTTGGCATGCCGGAGACAGTACGCGACCGATTGTTCGGGGTAGCCATAGTCGCCCTTGAGACCGGTGAAGCGCTCTTCTTGCACAGCCGCCACAATTTCGCCGTCCACCATCAGCGCACATCCGGCGTCATGGGCCTCCTGAATGCCGATGATGACCTGCATTGTTAGAACTTCTCCAGGAAGAATTTGGTGCAGAGAAACGTAAACAGGAACTTGCTTTCACTGTTCGGCAGTTCATCCTCACGCGCCAGAAGGCTCTCGATTTTATCGTGGCGCACGTGTTCAAAGATCGGGCTGGCGTCGAGCGCAGCGCTGCGGACCTGCGGATCGCGCACATCCAAATAAGCAAAGACCGGCGCATTAAAGCCTACCTTGCGACGGTTGTCCAGAATAGAATCAGGGACGATGCCACGCATGGCGTCGCGGAGGATCACCTTGGTCAGTCCGTCGCGCATAAGATGCCGTGTGGGGATGCGCGAGCAGAACTCGAACAGGTCGCGGTCGAGGAACGGTGACCGATTCTCGACCGAATAGTACATCGCGTTGAGATCGTCCATATGCAACGTCGGGGGCACGGTCTCGTGGAACATCTCGTTCAGCATGCGGTTGCGCAAAAGATTAGGCGCGTAGGCCACTTCCTCGAACGCCTCCTGCCAGGGATGGGTCAGGTACGACACAAAGGCGTCGCCGTCCATGAACAGGTGGTTGCGGAAGCCGGGGTTCTGCACGAACTGATTCGGATCGCGCAGCTTGGCGTTGCGGATATGAGGCAGTACGTGTGTTTGCCAGGCCTGCAGGGCTGCGGGATCGCGCGTCTCGGCGAGGTACATCAGGTGGTGGTCATAGTAGCCAGTGAATAGCTCGTCGGATCCGTTGCCGCTGACAGAAATGCGGTACCCATGCGCCTTGACCTGCGCCATCAACTGCCAGTGCGAATAGTAGTTGATGGTGTACACCGGCCCGTCATGGTACAGCACCAGAGTCCGCAGCCCCTCCAGGAAGCCGCTGGTGTTGACCGGGATCGCCGTATGGCGCAGACCCAAACTTGTGACTACAGCCGAGACCTGCTCCCATTCGTCATAGCGCTTGTCCTCGTTCACGATCGTGAAGCCGTGGACATCGTACCCCAGAATCTTCTTCGCCATGCAAATGAGCGAGTTGGAGTCGATGCCACCGCTCATGCAGAACGCCAAAGGTACGTCGGCGCGCAGTCGCAGTTCCATGGAGCGGATCAAACGCTGCCGTACGCCGGCGACGGCTTCGTCGTGCGACATGGCCTCGTCCGTGGCGTAGGAGGGCTTCCAGTAGGTGGCAGGTGTCTCGTGGCCATTCGCGTCTATGTGCAGTGTGGAGGCGCGCGGCAGTTCAATGAGGCCGCGAAAGAACGTTTGGCCGGCCTTGTATAGCGCCTTGTAGCCATGGATCATGTTGCGGAAGATGTGGTCGTAGTTTACTTCCAGGCGCTGGCCCAGTAATGCGGAAATCAACTTTACCTCCGAGCCGAAGTAAAGGCCCGTGGCATCGCGAAAGAGATAAAGCGGTTTCTCGCCGAACCGGTCGCGGCAAAGTGTCAGCGAGCCGTCGCCCGCATCGTACACGCCGAAAGCCCACATTCCCTCGCAGCGGTCCAGCGCATCCCATCCGTTGCAAGCGATTGTCTGCAGCAGCACCTCGGTGTCCGAGCTTGTGCGCAGGGGGACTCCGCGAACCTCCAGTTCCCGGCGCAACTCGACGTAGTTGTAAAGTTCGCCGTTCAGCACCATCCACTTGTCACCGGCGCCAAAAGGCTGGTTGGCGCGCTCATCGAGATCGATGATGCCGAGGCGCGTGTGCAGCAGGTTGACGTGTTTGCCGGCGGGGTTTACCCAGTGACTGTGCGCGGCATGGTCAGGCCCGCGCTGCCGCATGCGCGTCAGGCAGGTGGCAATTTGTGCGTCAGCAATCGTACGAGAACCTATGTATCCAGCAATTCCACACATCACATAAATCCGCCATTGCCCATTAGATCACCGGGATACGTTTGAGGTGAAACAGGTCGTCTTCCACATGGTTGATGCCCGGTTCGGCCGTCGGCGCGCATAGAATGCCGTGCTGTTTCAGCACAGTGATTACGGCATCTGAGTAACACCAGGCTTGCCCCTCCGGGTACGAGAAGTGTTGAATGGGGCAAGACAGGTGTGCCGAAAGCTTCGCGATATTCACGCCGACTTCGCGTTCTAAATCAGCAGAGTTTAGATGAGTCAAAATGGGATGCGTGTCCGTTATCAAAAACATAATCGTCAAGGCGGTCACTCCACATCCGACTGCGTTAGTTGCGTTCCGAAGGAAACGGCCTTCTTCAGCCTATGACCGATCAGCACGGCTTCGTCGCCAGGCGGAAGCCCGCCCGACGGTCGGATCCATGTGAGATCGGATAACGCCAGAAGATGTCCGGCCGGCAGTTCTGCACCTGCCGCAATCGAGCGCCGCACCGATGCTCGATTGCCTTCCTCGCATGGCTGTGCAGTAATTTCGCCGGCCCCTTGCAGCTCTTCGACGAGTCTTATACCG
>JAQCIA010000300.1 GCA_027620105.1 Verrucomicrobiota bacterium
TATGCAGGTACTGTCCCCGTTGAGGCATCCGCATGAATTCCGGCCAGTACGCTGGTGGCCTCCTTGTCCTTTTGGGCTGAGACGGCATGGAGCCAGCTTCCGTTTGGCGCAATCACTTAGGTGGCACCGGATTGTGGTGAATGCGTGTATCTATAATATCCCACGATAGATGGTGGCAGAAGGTCTTTGGGTGGGCGCGTTTAAACACCGTGGCTCTCGACGGACAGGATCAATGCCGACACAGACTAAATACTGACCCGGAGCAGTCCGCCGCACGGTCTTATCGGCACATCGAGAAGGCGGGTGGATACAGAACCACCTGTCCCCCCACAATTATCAGCTCAGTTTCCGGGCCAAGTCCTCAGCCCTCAGGTGAGTGTACCGCTTCAGCATTTGCAAGGTCTTGTGACCGCTTATGGTGCTGACTTCTATTGCGTTTAAACCTCGCTCAAAAAGGCGGGAAACAGCTTCGTGGCGCAGATCATGGAAGTGCAAGCCGTCGATCCCCGCCCATGCAACGGCACGACGGTATGCGTTATTCAAGCTATCTGACCGAGACCATGCCCAGAATACCCTTGCGTCCTTGATATTCCGCGGGAGCGGCAATATTGCCAATAGGGCGCCTCTACTGAGGGGGACCTGCCTTGCATCGCCCGTCTTGGTATCGGGCAATGTGGCGACCCCTCGTAGGACATCCACGTTTTGCCAAGTAAGGGACAGGATTTCCCCCATCCGCATCGCTGTTTCGATGGCAAACCGCACCACAGGCGTCAGCATTGGGCAGCGGCTACGGGTACAGGCGGCAAATAGCTTGGCTTCCTCACCGGGATTCAGGCGGCGATCACGACCCCGGGCAACCTTTGGTCGTCTGACCATCTTCACCGGATTGATGGGTAGACCGATCCCCCAATCTTTGATGGCGACGTCCAGAAGGTGCGACAGACTGTTGAGGTCTTTGACCACCGTTGCCCCGGCAAGCCCTGACTGGAGCCTTTGGTCACGATATTCAGCGATGTGATTGCTACGCAAAGATGCAGCCGAATACGCCCCAAAGTGGCGTTTTAGCCCCTTTAGCCGCAACAGCTCACGGTTGGCGGATTTTTTACCCGGAGTAATTTCGACCAAGTATCGGTCGATCAGTTCGCCGATGGTGGTGCGTTCGCCCTCGGTACGGTCAACGAATACGCCTCGGTCGAACTCCGACTCCAACAGCCTAGCCCATCGCGCTGCCTCGGCTTTAGTTTTGAAGGATTTTGCGATCGGACGCAATCCCCGATGCCGAAACTGCACCTGCCATTTACCGCTTGGAAGTCCTCTAAGCCCCGCCATTTCCACGCTCCGTTGTGATGGGCGTGTGATTGCAGGGCTGCGGGAGCAGTTCAAGTGGCGGCTAAGCCCTTGATATAATTGGCGCCCCAGACACGAATCGAACGTGCGACCTGCCCCTTAGGAGGGGGCTGCTCTATCCACTGAGCTACCGGGGCGTGAGTTTTGCTGCGGACACGATTTTACTCTCATGAGAACACTTGCCACCTTCATCCTCGCACTCGCCGCCGGCGGCGGCGCGCTGGCGCAACAGGCGTGGGCCTGGGACGACGGCACCCCGCCGTTTGTGGTCTCACCGCCCGAGGTGGTGGACCGCATGCTGCACCTCGCTGCGCCGAAGCAGGGTGAGCGCCTGATCGACCTCGGATCCGGCGACGGCCGCATCGTGATCGAGGCCGCGAAGGCGGCGGGCTGACCCCGTCTTCCTGGGTCCTGCGCTGGGCGTCGCGCGTCGCCGCCGGAACGTTGCTGGACCTCGCCTGCGGCACCGGGCGGCACTCGCGACTGTTCCTCGAGTTGGGCCTGCAAGTGGTCGCGGTCGACCGAGAGCCGCAGGACATCCCTGGCGCCCGCTTCATCCAGGCCGACCTCGAGGACGGCAGCCCATGGCCGCTGTCCGGCCATCGATTCCAGGCCGTGGTGGTGACCAACTACCTTCACCGCCCACTGTTTCCGCGCTTGCTGGAGGCGCTGGCCCCTGGCGGGCTCCTGATCTACGAAACCTTCATGCTGGGGAACGAACGCCATGGAAAGCCGTCCAATCCGGACTTCCTGCTGCGGCCGGGAGAGCTGTTGGAGGCGTTTCGCGGGCTGGCGATCCTCGGCTTCGAGGAAGGATTCGTGGCGACGCCGAAATCGTCAAGGATTCAACGACTTTGCGCCGCTGCGGCAGCGAAGGGCTAGAATGCTCCGCCATTAGGTCATCTTTGGATTGATCCCATGATCACAGGCAGCCTGGTAGCGATCGTCACCCCGATGCTGGAAGATGGGCGGTTGGACCTCGCGCGCTTCAAGTCCCTGATCGACTGGCACATTGCTGAGGGCACCGTAGGCATCGTGGTGGTTGGCACCACCGGCGAGTCGCCGACGGTGGATTTCGATGAGCACAAGGAGCTGATCCGCGTCGCCGTGGCGCACGCCAAGGGCCGCATCCCGATCATCGCCGGCACCGGCGGCAATTCCACCGCCGAGGCGATCGAGCTCACTGAATCGGCGAAGAAGAACGGCGCCATCGCCTGCCTGTCGGTGGTGCCCTACTACAACAAGCCGACGCAGGAAGGGCTCTACCAGCATTTCCGCAAGATCGCGGAAACGGTCGACCTGCCGATGATCCTCTACAACGTGCCGGCGCGGACCGTCACCGACATGCACAACGACACCGTGATCCGCCTGGCGCAGGTGCCGGGCATCATCGGCATCAAGGACGCCACCGCGAACATGGAGCGGGGTACCGACCTCATCAAGCGCGCGCCGCGCAACTTCGCCATCTACTCGGGCGAGGACGCGGGGGCGCTCGCGCTGATCTTGCTGGGCGGCCACGGCGTCATCTCGGTGACCGCCAACGTGGCGCCGCGCATGATGCATGAGATGTGCGCCGCCGCGCTGGTGGGCGACGTCAAGAAGGCACGCGATCTCAACCTGCGCCTGATCGGGCTGCACCAGAAGTTGTTTGTCGAGACCAATCCCTCGCCGGTGAAGTGGGCCATGGCACAGATGGGCCTGATCGAACCCGGCCTGCGCCTGCCGCTGGTGCCGCTGACGGAGCGCTCCCACGAGGCGGTGCGAGAGGCGCTCGCCGAGGCGGGCATCTCGCTGCCGCTGCGCAGGGTGGAAAAGCGCGCATGATACGCAGCGCCGCCCGCTTCCCATCGGTCGCGCTGGCGCTGGTCGCCGCGGCTTTTCTCGCCGGCTGCGAGAGCACGACGAACCTGCTCGAGGCCAAGAAAGTGGACTACAAGTCAGCCGGGCAGCTGCCAACGCTTGAGATT
>JAQCIA010000005.1 GCA_027620105.1 Verrucomicrobiota bacterium
AAGCGGGCTGGGGTGGTGTTGTGTGGAAGACCATAGGCGATCCCATTGTGAACGTGAGCTCGCGCTATTCGGCCTTGAACGTTGGGCGCGCGCGCATGGTGGGGTTCAACAACATCGAACTCATCAGCGATCGCACGCCCGAAACGAATTTTCGCGAGATCGCCGCATGCAAAAAGAACTGGCCGGATCGCGCGGTGATTGCCTCGCTGATGACGGATACGCGCGCGAACTGGCATGCCTACATGAAGCGCTCCGTGGATTCTGGCGCGGATGGCGTGGAATTGAATTTTGGCTGTCCGCACGGCATGTGCGAGCGCGGCATGGGGTCGGCGGTGGGGCAGAACCCGGAAGTCATCGAGACCATCGTGGGCTGGGTCATGGAGGTGGCCGAACTTCCTGTGATTGTGAAGCTGACGCCCAATATCACCAGTGTGGCGCATGCCGGGCGGGCCGCGCGCAAGGCGGGGGCGAACGCGATTTCGCTGATCAACACGATCAACAGCATCACGCAGGTCAATCTTGAGGCGATGTGCCCGGAGCCCTATGTGGCGGGCAAGAGCACGCACGGGGGCTATTGCGGGCCGGCTGTAAAACCCATCGCGCTGAACATGGTGCTGGAGTGCGCGGCCGATCCGCTGGTGGATCTCCCGATTTCGGGCATTGGCGGGATCACCACCTGGCGGGACGCGGCCGAATTCATTGCACTGGGCTCGACGAGCGTGCAGGTCTGCACCGCCATCATGCATTATGGCTTTCGCATTGTGGAAGACATGATCGACGGATTGAATGCGTACCTCGATGGCGCCAAGATGACGTCGGTAAACGATCTGCGCGGGCGCGCGGTAAAGAGCGTCACCAAGTGGGAGACGCTGGACTTGAACTACAAGCGCGTGGCGGCCATCGACTATGCGAAGTGCATCGGTTGCAACCTGTGCTACATCGCCTGCGAAGATGGCGCACACCAGGCCATTGACCTGATCGAGCCCAACGGGCAGGGGCTTGGGCCGGGACGGTTGCCGGGCAAGCGCATTCCGCAGATCAACGAGGCCCATTGTGTGGGCTGCAATCTGTGTGCGCTGGTCTGTCCGGTGGATGATTGCATTACGATGGAAGATCGCGACACCGGCAAGCGGCCCATGAGTTGGCAGCAATATCAGCAGGGGCTGGCCAAGGGCACGATCAAGCCGATTCCGCCGCACCCATGAGGGGTGGCGCGCGGGCAAAACGGTTTGACTGAGGACGGCGGCGACGAGGGAAGCGCATATGAGTACGGCAACCGCAACGGGAACATTGACTCCGTGTCCGATTCTGATCGGCGGGGAGTGGAGCACGCCGAAGACGGCGACAACGACGAAGGTTTACAACCCCTCCACGGGCGAGGTGATTGCCGAAACGCCCATGTGCGGGGTGGACGTTGTGGATGCCGCGGTGCGGGCGGCGGACGCGGCGAGTCTCGACTGGGCGGAGACTCCGCCGGTGGACCGCGCGCGGGTGTTGTTTCGCTATAAAATGCTGCTCGAAGACAACTTCGAGGAACTCGCCAGGAGCGTCACGCGCGAGCATGGGAAGACCATGACGGAAGCGCGCGGCGACGTGCGGCGCGGCATTGAGGTGGTGGAGTATGCGTGCGGTGCGCCGGAACTGCTCAAGGGTGAAGTCTTGGAGAACGTGGCGCGCGGCATTGACTGCGATCTGATCAAGCAGCCGGTTGGCATCTGCGCGGGGATCTGCCCGTGCAATTTTCCGGCGCTGGTGCCCATGTGGATGTATCCCCTTGCGCTGGCTTGCGGGAACACCTTCATTCTCAAGCCCAGCGAAAGGGTGCCGCTCACCGGTATCCGCCTGATCGAATTGCTGCAGCAGGCCGGGCTGCCCAAGGGCGTGATGAACGTTGTGCACGGCGGGCGCGAGTGCGTGGATGCAATATTGCAGCATCCGCTGGTGCGGGCGATCTCCTTCGTTGGTTCATCGCCGGTGGCGAAGTACATTGTTGAGACGGGCACACAGCACGGCAAGCGCGTGCAGGCGGCGGGAGGGGCGAAGAATTACGTCTTCGTCATGCCGGATGCGGACTTCGACAATTCGGTGAAGGGGCTGGTGGATGCGGCCTTTGGCTGCGCGGGACAGCGCTGCATGGCGGGTTCGACGGCGGTCACCATCGGGAAGGCGGCGGACAAGCTGCTGCCGGACCTGTCGGCGGCGGTGCGGGCGATCACGCTGGGACCGACGGACCGCGATCCGTCCGCGACGATGGGCGCGATGATTTCGCCGCAGCATCGTGATCGCGTCGCGGGGCTGCTGGAAGGATCGGTGAAAGAAGGTGCCAAGCTGCTGGTGGACGGTCGCGGGGCAAAAGTTCCGGCCTATCCGAATGGCTTTTACCTCGGCGCGAGCATCGTGGATCATGTTGCGGTGGGGATGACCATTGCCAGGGAAGAGGTCTTTGGGCCGGTCCTGAATGTGATGCGCTTTGAAGACCTGGAAAGCGCGATTGAGGCAGCCAACAAGGTGAACTTTGGTAACGGTGCCTGCATCTACACGCAGTCCGGCAAGGCGGCGCGCGAATTTCGGCATCGCATCAAGGCGGGTATGGTGGGGGTGAACGTGGGGGTTCCGGCGCCCCTGGCGTATTTCCCCTTCAGCGGGTGGGACTATTCCTTCTTCGGTGATCTGCATTTGCAGGGGCGAGAAGGTGTGATGTTCTACACGCGTCAGAAAGTGACGACGTGGCGCTGGTTCCGCTACGGTGAAGGCGACGTCTGGCACAAGGAAAAGTAGACCATAGGACAGTGGGACTAGGTATGCGCTTATTGATCAAGAACGGCGAGATTGTGACGGCCGCCGAACGGTACGTGGCCGATCTCTATTGTGAAAATGAGACGATCACGCGCATCGGGCGCGGGCTGGAAGCGCCGAAAGGTGCGACGGTGATTGATGCCCAGGGGAAGCATGTGTTCCCAGGTTTCATTGATCCGCATGTGCACATTCACCTGCCCTTCATGGGCACGCTCGCCAAGGACACCTACGAGACGGCCAGCAAGGCCGCACTCGTAGGCGGAACGACGACACTCATCGAAATGGTCTGCCCCAATCGCAATGATCCGGTGCTCGAATCGTACGAATTATGGCTGGGCAAGGCCGAAGGCAAGAGCGCCTGTGATTTCACCTTTCACATGGGCGTGTCCCGCTTTGATGCCAAAACGGAGTCGGAGCTGAAGCAGATCGTCAAGGCCGGCATCAGCAGCTTTAAAATCTTTCTGGCATACAAAAACTTCTTTGGGGTGACCGATCACGAACTGTTTCACGTGATGCGGCTGGCCAAGAAGCTTGGCGTGATTGTCACGGCCCACTGTGAGAATGCGGATCTCGTGTTCGAACTGCAGCAGCGGTTGTTGCACGAAGGCAAGACGGAACCCAAGTGGCACTACTGGAGCAGGCCGCCGTCGGTCGAGGCAGAGGGCGTGCATCATCTGGCCACCTTTGCGCAGATGCACGACACGCATGTCTACGTGGTGCACACGAGTTGCGAAGAGGCCTTGCGCGTGGCCATCCGGGCCAAGGAGCGCGGCGTGAAAATATGGGTCGAGACGTTGGTTCAGTATCTGACGTTGGACATGCGTGACGCTGAGCGTGCGAAGTTTGAAGGTGCGAAATAAATCATGTCGCCGCCGCTGCGCGACAAGCGCAACCAGGAAGTGCTCTGGAACGGATTGCGTCAGGGACTGGTCAGCACGGTGGCGACAGATCACGCGCCCTTCGACTTCAAAAAACAGAAACCCATGGGCCGCGCGGATTTTACTAAGATTCCAAATGGTATTCCTGCGCTCGAGGATCGCATGACGGTTCTTTGGACACGCGGGGTGGGCGAGGGGCGGCTGGATCTGCACCAGTTTGTGGATGCCGGCAGCACGCAGGCGGCAAAGTTGTTCGGACTGTTTCCGCGCAAAGGAACGATTGCGGTGGGCAGCGATGCGGATCTGGTGGTCTGGGACCCGAAATACCGCGGCAAGATCAGCGTGCGCAAGCAGCATATGAATGTGGATTACAATCCGTTCGAAGGATGGCCAATCACCGGTCGGCCCCACGTCGTCACCGTGCGCGGCGCGGTGGCGGCGCGCGACGGCAAGTTTGTCGGAACGGTCGGGCGCGGGAAACTGGTGCGGCGCGAGCCCACGCATTTCGAATGAGCAAGGGCGCTACATTTCGAGCGGCGTGCGCGGTTGAGCGCCCATTGCAAATCGCCGGCGTGATCAACGCCTTTGCCGCCAGCATGGCTGAGCGCGCGGGGTTTCGTGCTTTGTACGTGTCCGGCGCGGGGGTGGCCAACGCGTCCCATGGGTGGCCGGATCTGGGCTTTACAACGTTGGAGGACGTCCTGTGCGATGTGCGGCGGATTGCCGCGGCCACGGCCTGTCCCCTGTTGGTGGATGTTGACACGGGGTGGGATGATCCGGCGGAGACTGTGCGCGCAATGATTCAGGCGGGCGCTGGCGCGATTCAGATTGAGGACCAGATTCCTGCGAAACGCTGCGGGCATCGGCCCAACAAGCAGGTTGTGGCGACGGAAGAGATGCTCGCGCGCCTTGAAGCCTGCGTGGCCGGGCGCACGGATCCGCAGTTCGTCATCATGGCGCGCACGGATGCCGCCGCGATGGAAGGGCTCGAATCGGCCATTACGCGCGCGCGACGCTATGTGGAGGCGGGGGCCGACATGATTTTCGCGGAGGCGCTGGGGGCGCGGGAGGATTACGCGGCCTTTGTCCGCGCGGTGCCTGTGCCGGTGCTGGCCAACATGACGGAGTTCGGCAAGACGCCGCTGATGACGACAGCCGAACTCGCGGACGTCGGGATTCGGTTGGTGCTTTACCCCTTGTCGGCATTTCGCGCGATGAACGCGGCGGCCTGGGGGGTGTTTCAGGCGATCCGAACGGACGGTGGACAACAGAACGTCGTGGCGTCCATGCAGACGCGCGCGGAGTTGTACGATTTCCTGAACTATGAGAAGTTTGAACGCGAAGCTGACGCGCGTAATCGCCAGAAAGGGACCACATGACGACGGATTTTTCGAAGGGACTCGAGGGTGTTGTGGCCGGGGCCACTTCAGTCTCTATTATTGATGAGCAGGCGGGGGGGCTTCAGTATCGCGGCTATCCGCTGGATGAGCTGACAAACAGCGTGACGTTCGACGGGGTGGCGTATTTGCTACTGCATGACGATCTCCCCAAGCCGGCCGAGTTGGCGGCCTATCGGAAGACGCTGAAGGGCTTGCGGGGACTGCCTGCGGCGCTCAAGGGGTGTCTGGAGCTGTTGCCCAAGTCGACGCACCCCATGGATGTGCTGCGCACCGGGTGTTCGGTGCTGGGGTGCCTGGAGCCCGAGGGCACGGGGCGCACGCAGCGTGACGTGGCCAACCGTTTGTTGGCCACGTTTCCCGGTATGCTGATGTATTGGCACACGTTCGCGTTCCACGGCAAGCGCATCGAGACCGACACGGCTGCCCCCACGATTGCCGGACAGTTTCTGGAATTGCTGCATGGGCGCGCGCCGGATGCGTTGCATTTGCAGGCGCTTGAGGTGTCACTGATTCTGTACGCCGAACATGAGTTTAATGCGTCCACGTTCACGGCCAGGACGATCACGTCGACCCTTTCCGATTCTTACTCGGCGGTGACGGGGGCGATCGGGGCGTTGCGCGGGCCACTGCACGGCGGGGCGAACGAGGCGGCCATGGAATTGATTGAACGCTACCGCACACCTGAAGAGGCGGAAGCGGGCGTCATGCAGAGCTTATCGCGCAAAGAAAAGATCATGGGATTCGGGCATCGCGTGTACAAGACGCACGACCCGCGCTCGGACATTGTGAAGATCTGGGCGCAGAAGTTGGCGGCGCCCACGGAGGAAGGGCGGCGCCAGTTTGCCGTGGCCGAGCGGATTGAGGCGGTGCTGCGGCGGGAGAAAAAACTCTTCCCGAATCTGGATTTTTACAGCGCGGTTGCCTACAACCGTATGGGCATTCCGACGTTCCTGTTCACGCCGATTTTCGTGATGTCCCGCATCACGGGGTGGTCTGCACATATCATGGAACAGCGCGCGGACAATCGGATCATCCGGCCTATGTCGGTATATCAAGGCTCGCCGCTGCGGCACATCGGACAGAAGGTCTGAACCGCGGGAGGTTGCGAGATGTCAGCGCCCATTTCGAATGTTCGTCCCCCAACGGATGACGTGCTGGCCAGGATCGCGGACTATGTCGCGACGGCGCGCGTGGATAACGCAGAGGCGCGTGAGACGGCGCGGTACTGCCTGATGGACAGTCTGGGCTGCGCCATGCTGGCGTTGGCCTTTCCCGCGTGCGTCCAGCGCCTGGGACCGGTGGTGCCGGGGGCGGTGCTGGCGAATGGCGCGCGGGTTCCGGGCACGTCCCACGCGCTTGAACCGGTTCAGGCGGCCTTCAATATCGGAGCGCTGATACGCTGGCTGGATTTCAATGACACATGGCTGGCGGCGGAGTGGGGGCATCCGTCGGACAATCTGGGCGGGATTCTGGCGGTGGCGGATTGGTTGGGGCGCCAAGGCGCGGTTGGTCCTTGCATGGGTGATGTGCTGACAGCGGCGATCAAGGCGCACGAAATTCAGGGCGTGCTGGCGCTGGAAAACAGCTTCAATCGTGCGGGGATGGATCACGTGTTGCTCGTGCGCGTTGCCAGCGCGGCGGTGACCACGGGGCTGATGGGCGGCACACGCGAGCAGATCGTGAGCGCCGTTTCCAACGCCTGGGCCGATGGTGGCGCGCTGCGCGTGTATCGCCATGCGCCCAACACGGGTGTGCGCAAATCCTGGGCGGCGGGCGACGCGACCAGCCGCGGCGTCTGGCAGGCGCTGATGGCCCTGCGCGGCGAAATGGGCTATCCCGGGGCGCTGACGACCAAGACCTGGGGATTTCAGGACGCGGTCTTTCGCGGGAAGTCCGTGACGTTGGTGCGACCGCTGGGCACGTATGTGATGGAAAACGTGCTTTTCAAGATTTCCTTTCCGGCAGAATTTCATGCGCAGACAGCGGTGGAATGCGCGTTCCTGCTGCACCCCAAGGTCAAGGACCGTTTGGCGGAAATCGCGCGCGTGGAAATCACCACCCACGAATCCGCGGTGCGCATCATCGACAAATCGGGACCGCTGCACAATCCGGCGGATCGCGATCATTGCCTGCAATACATGACGGCCATCGGGTTGATTTACGGTGCCTTGCGTGCGGAGCACTACGAAGATGGGATTGCCGCTGACCCGCGCATTGACGCGCTACGCGCCAAGATGGCCGTGCATGAGAATCCGTTGTATAGCCACGACTATCTGGATTCAGACAAGCGCTCGATCGCCAATGCGGTGCAGGTCTTTTTTCGTGACGGTTCACACACGGAGAAAGTCGCCGTGGAATACCCGATCGGGCATCGGCGCCGACGGGCAGAAGGCATTCCGGAGTTGGTCAAAAAATTCCGGGCGGCGGTGGGTGGTGTTTTTTCGGAAGCCCGCGCGGAACGGATTGTGTCAGCTTGCGAGGATGCCAAGGCCTTGGAGCGGATGCCGGTGGCCACGTTCATGGGGCTTTGGACGGTTTAGTCCGAACATTTCACGAGGGTCTCGTGAAGTGTTCACCCGCAAATCACGCCCACAAGGCTGCGGGGTACGCGCCCTGATCGACCAGGGCACGGATGGCGGCAACCACGCCGGCCTTTTCCTCGGGATAGGTCACGCCCACCCACTTGCTGGGGGTGGTGAGCACGGTGCAGCGGGCTTCGCCGCGGGCGATCAAGGTGTTCACCACCGTGGGGACAAAGTATTCCGCTTTAGGATCGTTTCCCTGTTGCGCGAGAAAGGACTGGAACTCGTTGCGCAAGTGCGCAAAGAACGACGGCTTGAATCCCCAGAGGTTCATGGAAACGATTTCATCGGCGGTGAGTTGGCGGTCATCACAGCGCGCACCGGTTTCTGTTTTGACGATGTTGGTCAGCTCCTCGACGCCGGTGAGGGTGCCCTGTGCGTCGGTGGTGCAGAGCCCGCGGGCGACGTGTCCATGGTCGGAGAGGGTGTTGCGGAGGATGTAGCCGACCATGGCGTAGTGGCGGGGATCGGCGGCCGTCTCGTCCAGGAAGCGGGCGAGGCGACGGTAGGATTCGGCGCCGTAGAAGTCGTCGGCATTGATGACCGCGAAGGGGCTATTGACGGCCTCGGCGCCAGCCAGCGTGGCATGGCCTGTGCCCCAGGGTTTCTTGCGTTCGGGGGGGACGGTAAACCCCTGCGGCACGTCCGTGAGGTCCTGAATGGCATAGGCGATCTCGATGTGCCCCTCCATGCGTGAACTGATGATCGCTTTGAAGTCCGTCGCGATTTCCCGGCGGATCACAAACACGACGCGGTTGAACCCGGCGCGGATGGCGTCGAATACGGAATAATCCAGGATGAATTCGCCGGAGGGGCCGACGGGGTCCATTTGTTTCAATCCGCCGTAGCGACTGCCGATGCCGGCCGCGAGGACGAGGAGGGTTTTGGGCATGGGTTAAAATAGTTTCTTGATGAGTTTCAGCGCGCCTTGGTTCCACGGGACGCGGTGCGAGACGCCGGTCAGATTGGCGAACGTGTGCAGGTTCGCGAGGTACCATTCGAAATTGCGCACGAGCGCCTGCTTGTTTGAGTACCGCGGTCTCCAGGCCAGTACGCGCTCAGCCTTTTCAATGGAGACGAAGGAGTCTTCGCAGGCGGTTTCGTAGACCCATTTGTATAGCGGGGAAAGTTTCAGTGCTTCCAGCAGGCGCAGTCCCCAGATGACTGGTGCCGCGGGAAAGCCGATGATGCGCTTGCCGTGGCCGGCGCGATCGAGGACGGCCTGGTAATCTTCCTTCATGGTGGTGAACTCTTTGGCGCCGATGTTGAAGACATCGTTCACGGCGGTGCGGTCGAGGGTCATGCAGCGCCAGATGGCGTCACAGAGATCTTCGACATCCAGCAGTTGATAGCGGTTGTTGCCGCTGCCGATCATGGGGAAGTTGTGGCCATCCTTGGCCCAGTCGTAGAAGAGGGCGAAAACGCCCAGGCGTTCGGGCCCGACAAAGGATTTTGGCCGAATAATGGGGACGCAGAGGCCTTGTGCGCGGAACGATGCACACAGGGATTCCGCTTCCACCTTTGAGATACCGTAGGGGCCCACGCCATGCAGCGTGTCGGATTCGATCAGCGGGTGATGGTCGGGGATGCCATACACGGCGGTGCTGGAAACATGCACGAAGCACTCGACTTTGTGCGCCAGCGCCGATTCCAGCAGGGTGCGCGTGCCGCCGATGTCGATCGAGAAGATTTCCTCATTCTTATAGAGCGGCAGTGCGGCGGCGGTGTGAACCACCCAGCGCGCGCCCTGCATGCAGCGGTCAACGGTGGCGCGGTCGCGAATGTCGCCCTTCACAGGGGTGACGCGATCTTTTTCGGGGTAATCGAACTCGGCGACATCCAGGGCCACGATGTCGGTGAAGCCCTGCGCGAGCAGGTAGCGGACGAGGTTGATCCCGAGGAAGCCGGCACCGCCGGTGATCAGCACTTTGCCGGATGCGGCGTTCGTGGATGCTTGCATGGGCATGTGTGTGTCCGCGCGCGAAAAACCGAAATGTAGCGTTTCGGGCGAGGCTGCGCAACCGCTCAGGGCGGGGATTGGATGCCGGGGGCGGGAAAGCATTCCAGGATCTGGGACCAGTCCCGGCAGCGGTGCAGGCCGGTTGCCGCGCCGCCGATTTCCGCATGGCGGTTCCACGGGCGCTCGATCACCGCCACGGGCCAGGGATGGTTGCGCACCAGATAGTCGGCCATTTGGGGTGCGTCTTCAACCGCGAGCGCGAAATCGAGCTGTTGCAATTCCGCGAGAGACAGCGTGGGTACGGCGCCGCCAGGCTGGGCGCGCCCGTACTTGTCGACAAACGCCAGACGCGCGTGCGTCACGCCGTTGGCAATGAGCCAGTCGGCGCTGACGGCGGCGGTGTCGGAGGGGCGTCCGGTCATCACATGAATCTCCACGCCGGCGTCGGACCAGCGGCGCATGGCCTCTAGGGCGCCGGGCACGGGCGCAAGGCGTTCCAGGAACGCGTCCTCGTGGGCGCGCGCCATCAGATGGTCGAGTTCGCGGGAATCCAGTCCGAACGACTGCCCCAGGTTGAATGCAAAAATGTCCTCGAAGGCCACGGTCTTGCCGAACTCCTGATGGAGAAGGACGGCCAGTTCGCGCGCGGTCTCGCAGATCACATCATCAAAATCGACGTAGACGGGGAGGCGTTTCATGTGGATGAGACGATAGGGGAGGCGTGGTTGTTATCTCAAGGGAAATGCCCATCATCCGAACAGGGGGACTGCAGATTCGCCAGATTGGTGCCGGAAACGGATCGCCAGCGCCTCTCCCTCCAATTCTTCACCATCCATCGCCTCGTCGCAGCCCAATTGCACGCGTTGCAGCGTTGATCTTCGCGGGGCGCGACGCTACGATACTGCGGCATGATGGACAAATCGACCACGCTGCCGGCGCTACCCGAGGTGGACGACCTTGCGCAGGGGCTCGGCCTGCTCGTCTACAATAGCCGCCGGCGTCACTGGTTCTCGAGCACCGACGAGCGCGAAACGCTGGTGGGGTATTGTGCGCTGGCTTCGGGTTGTCTCACGCGGGTGCCCGAAATCAGCTTCAAGCTGGTTGCGGATGTGCTGACTGTGAACGGCCACATACCGGGTGAGGATGCGCGCTATGTGCGCGAGTTGCGTGAACAAATGCGGGACCTGCACGTGGGGAATTTCGTGCTCCAGCGGGGACTGACCATCGATGATCTCATTCCTTTTGTGCGGCTGCTATCCCGGGATGCCGAAGATCTGCAGGGCACGGAAAATTTTTCAGCCGAGTTGGTGGCTCTGGGCGTCAGCAGTGTGGCGGCAAAGACCCTGCATTATCGCGAAGTGGGGACAGACGAGGTGGTGCTGTCCAAGCAGGCGGCGGCAGCGATCAGCAACGTTGGTGGCATTGGCGGTCCGCTCGTGGGAGATGCGGATGTCCTGACGCAGCTTCAGGGGCTGGGAGTGGGGGCGCGTCCGTCTGGGGATGCCATGGATGCGGCGACTCCCTTAGCGATCGTAGCGGACGACGCCCCGCGCCTGGCCGGTTTGATCGTGCAGGCTTCGCGCACACGGGTGCAGGAGCAGTCCGACACCGAGATGGCGGAAGCGATTGCGGCCTGCGTGCGACGTGTCTTTGCCGCGTTGCTGCGGGGTGATGCGGCACAGACGCAAAAGGGGCGCAAACTGGCCCAGCGCAAGTTGCGCGAACTCGAGAGCCAGTTACTTGGGCTGATTGACGGGATGAAGGCCGAGGAGCAGGGCAAGTGCGGCCAAGTTGTGCGCGATACCGTTGCCGGGCTGGAGGATGAGTTGCAGGTGGAGGCCCTAGCGGCCGAGTACGCCAAGCGGCTGAAGGCCATGGAACTGACCGAAAAGCGACTCCTGCGTTACATGAAGGCCCGCGGTATCGAGGCCGTCCAAGAGTCGGATCTGGCCACGCGATTGACGGAAGAGGGCGTGGATGCCGCGCACTGGCAGGCGCTGGTGAAGCAGAGCACCCCGGTCGCGCCCGTCGTGGTCCCCGGCGGGGGGGAGTTGGCGCCGTTACTCGTGCGCCTGGAGCGGTTGGCGGATGCGCTGGCGAAAGAGCCGGAAGGCCCGCCCCGGCAGGCATTTACCGGCCTGATGGGGGAAGTGCACGCCCACGTCGGGGCCCTGGTTGAGCAGACCGCGCAGAAAATCCAGAAAGTCACCGACGAGATTCACGCGGACGCCAAGGCGGCCGCCACGGCGGACGATGTGGCCAGGCAGCAGCGGCTCGGGCTGAATATGACGCGGCGCAAGTTGATTGAAATGCTGGCGGAAATCGTGCAGGAGCTCTGTCAGCCGCTCTCCGTGATTTCATGCTCCATCGACATGATGCAGTCCCGGATGCTGGGGGAGGTTTCGGATACGCAGATGGAGATGCTCAAACTGGTGACTGACAGCACCGCGAGGTTGCGGGGGCTTGTCGACGGCCTGCAGAAGATCGCAGGCGTGCCGGCAACCATGGCCCCGGACCGCGAGCTGCTTCGTCAGGTCACCAGCACATGAGCGCACGGTTGCTGGAGGGCGAAGTCGGCCCATCCTTAATCCGCATGGCGGTGCCCATGTTCTGGGGCATGCTGGCCGTCACGTCTTTCACGATTGTGGATTCCTTCTATATCGGGCAGCTGGGTGCAATGCCCCTGGCGGCCATGGGATTCACGTTTCCGGTAGTCTTTGTGGTGCAGTGCGTGGCGATGGGGATGAGTGTGGCCACGTCTTCCATTCTTTCCCGTACCATTGGGCAAGGTGATCAGGCCAAGGTACGCCGCATCGCGACCGACAGTTTGCTGCTTTCCCTGGTGGCCGTCCTCGCCATTTCGTCAATTGGCCTTGCAACCATTGACCCGGTATTTCGGTTGCTGGGGGCAACGCCAGAACTGATCGACATGATTCGGGAGTTCATGACGGTGTGGTACCCCGGGGCGGCGCTGCTGGTCGTGCCGATGGTAGGCAATAGCGCCATCCGGGCCACTGGTGACGCAACATCCCCCAGCGTGATCATGATTGTGGCGGGGGTCGCGAATTTGATTTTGGATCCCTTTCTGATTTTCGGATGGGGGCCTTTTCCGCGGATGGAATTGCGTGGGGCGGCATTGGCCACGGTCATTTCCTGGATGTTTGCATTTGCGGCCTCCGCCTGGTTTCTCACCAGGCGTTTGCATCTGATCGAGTTTCGCAAGCCGGCCGTGCGTGAGGTTCTGCAATCCTGGCGCACGCTGTTGCGTGTCGGCTTGCCGGCGATCGGGACGAATCTGATGATGCCGCTGGCCAGCGGCATGCTCACGCGGCTGCTTTCGGGCTACGGGACGGAAGCCGTGGCGGCCTTTGGTGTGGGGATGCGACTGGAGGCGATGGCCATGGCCGGCGGGTTCTCGCTGTCGACGGTGCTCTCACCGTTTGTTGGCCAGAACATCGGCGGCAAGCGGCTTGCTCGTGTGGTGGAGGCCGTGCGGAAGGCGGCGGTTTACGCATTTGTCTGGGGGGGCTTCGTCTGTGTGTTGTATGCGCTTGGCGCGCGTACCCTGGCCGGGCTATTCACGGACCATCCGGAAGTCATTCGCCTCACGGCGCTCTACTTGTGGATTGTGCCAGTCAGCTATGGCGCGCACGGTGCGGCGGCGCAGGTGACGGCCATGTTCAATGCCTTTCAGCAACCCCTGCGGTCCTCGTCGATTTTCGTTCTCAGGCTGTTTGTGTTCACGCTCCCGCTCGCCTTTCTCGGTTCGCACCTGATGGGGGTGGCGGGAATATTTGCGGGCATTTCGGTCAGCAATTTCCTGGTGGCAGTCGTGGCGGCGTTGATGGCGCGCCAGGCCTTGCGGCGGTTGCGCGCGTCGGGGCTGGGGTGAAGCGGAATTGATCAGGCGGCACGCGACCCTCCGGAGAGGGTGACGCAGGGTCAAAGATCGAGCGGGATAAACTTCCGCATGATCATGCCGATACCGAAACTGATGAGCGCCACGCAGAGCGAGATTCCTGCCATTTCGAGGAATCGCCGCCAGAGTTTCAAGCCCTTGGCCGTGGTGATGTAGAAGTTATATGACAGAATGATCAGGATGCTCAGGCAGAGCATGACACCGCCCGCGACATAGACATTGTGAAGCAGCAAATAGGGGGCGATGAGCATCAGCACGGTCAGGATGTAGGCGATGCCGGTGTAGGCGGCGCATTTGAACGGGTTCTTGTGATGCGCGCCGGTGTCGGCATCTTCACGCGCCGACAGAAATTCTGAGGCCGCCATCGACATTGACGCGGCCACGCCGGTGATGAATCCGGTGATGGCAATCAGTCGTCCGTTCTGCAGGGCGAAGGTGAGACCAGCGAGCGCGCCGGTTAGTTCCATCAGTGCATCGTTCAGGCCAAGCACCATGGAGCCCGCGTAGGCGATGCGTTCCTCTTCGATGAGGTCGAGCAATTCCTCCTCGTGGCGCTGTTCATCGGCTAGCAGTGGGCGGGTGGCTTCGACCTCGTGTTCCAGCGTCTTGTAAATTTGTTCGGCCAGTTCTTCGCCTTGTTCCATCAGGCGCAGGCCAAACGATAGTCCAAAAATGCGTGAAATGAGCGAGTACCAGGCAACTTGCAGGTGATTGGGAGAAACGTCCTTACCGGTCAACCGCTTCAAGACTTCATAGTGTTCAAGTTCCTCGGCGGCGATGCGCTCGAGAATCTGCCGGTTGTGCGCATCGCGCGTCCGTCGGGCGATCACCTTGTAAATCTGGTACTCCGTGATCTCGTTTCGCTGCGCGAGCAGGAGTTGCTGGACGGCGTGTGCGGAGTAGGTCATGCAGGGAACCAATAGCGTAAAAGCAGGGCTCGGGCAAGCGATGCGTGCGCACGCCGCGGGCTGCGGCTGTCAGGCGTCCTTCAGGTCCAGCGTCAGCTGGCCCTGTACCACCACTTTGCGGCCGGAGGGAGTTTCGGGGTCGGATGTGTAGTAGACCACAAACTTGATGGCCGGAAATTGACGCGCGAGTTCCTGCCGGATGTAGTCTTCGACAGCACGGGCATTGCTGACATCGTCATCCGAAAAGCCCACACTGATGGGGCCGGTCAATCCCCGCTCGCGTGCGATGCGCAGGACATGCTCGACGAACTCATGGATGGCAAACTGTTTGCCTTCCTCGGTTTTCTGCATTGTCGTCCCGCGCTTGCCGCGCATCAGGTCCTTGAAGTGCGACGACATGACGCCGTGGTATTTATTGAGGTCCAGGTAGTAGGAGAGCACTTCCGCATCCGAGTCCGCGTGATCCTGGGGGGCGAAGGTGCGCATATAGCCGCGCAGGTTGCGCAACATCTGCGCGCGTTCGTCGGGGGTGAGGGCGGTATCGATGAAGTACTCCACGGCGGCACGGATGATGTGGGGATTGTGGCCGCGCGCGGTCACGATCCCAAAAATGCGGCCCTCGATCAGCGCCCGTTTAAAGCGTGTCAGACTGGGGGCGACGGGCGATTCGCCGCGTAAAACACGGTCGATTGCGGCACGGGTATCGCGCAGAAACACGTTCTGGTCATCGTCGTCAAAATCACGGAATTCAACGAACGCGTTTTCCCAATCGCCGCCCGGCGGACGGTAGTTGCTGGTGTCGCTGCGAATCACGCTGAAAGCGGCCGTGGAAACGGCGTGTGGCGCCCACGATCCGTCCTCGGTGCGCTTCTCGATGTGAATGCGGGTGGGCATGTGCAGGATGTTGTCGTCCCAATCGAAGATGTAGTACTTCAAGTCGCGATCGGCGACGGAGTAGTTGATGGGGTCGGACGGTGCGTTCATTGGGGTGGCCCTTGTGTTGCATGGGAAGTATAGGTCATCGTGCATGTGAGATCAACGGGGGCGGCGTCTGCGGTGGCTTGACCGGGCAGTGTTCATGGCTATGCTGCGGCGGATGCAGTTTGAACAGCAACTGGTGTTCGGTACGCTCGTGCGCCGCTATAAGCGGTTTCTGGCGGATGTGCAACTGGCGGACGGCAGCACGATAACGGCGGTCTGCCCAAACACGGGCAGCATGCGCAGTTGCCAGGCGCCGGGGTGGCGGGTGGCGCTCTCGCAATCGGACAGCGCCACGCGCAAGTATCGCTATACATTGGAGATCGTGCACAACGGCGTGTGCTGGATCGGGATTAATACGGCGCGCACGAACCGCATCGCGGAGGAGGCGATTGCGACGGGAGGGGTTGCGGAACTTGCCGGGTACGCAGAAATCCTGCGCGAGAAACGCTACGGACTGAACAGTCGGATTGATCTTCTGTTGAAGCGGCCCGGGCAGGATTGCTACGTCGAAGTTAAAAACGTCACGTTGCGCACCGACGATGGGGCCTTGGCGTTCCCGGATGCGGTGACGGAGCGCGGGCGCAAGCATCTCGAAGAGCTGACGCGCATGGTGCAGGCCGGGCATCGGGCGGTGATGTTGTTCGTGGCGCAGCGTTCCGATGGTGCGGCATTTCGGATCGCGGCAGAGATTGATCCCGCCTATGCGGACGCGTTTCGTGAGGCGCTGGCTGCAGGTGTCGAGGCCATCGCGTACGCGGCGGAGGTGACGACGGAGGGTGTCTCGCTGGCGCGTCGGTTGCCGATTACGGTGACGTGAGCAGGGCGCTACGTCGGCATGCCCAGCGCGCGGCGGATGGTGGGTTCGAGGGCGTCGGCCAGGTGGACGAAGCCGGTGTCGGTGGGGTGCGTTCCGTCGACGGTACATTCCGAATCGCCGTCCAGCAGGTGCGTGGCGCCGACGCGGTGCAGGGTGCGGACGCCTTCGGATTCGAGCTGGCGGATGGCATCGTCGAGGACGACCACGAGATCGCGCTGAAAATCCTTCATCCAGCCGACCTCTTCCTCGCGCGAATAGATGAAGTGGTCTACGAGAATAATGGGGACGCTGGGGCGGGCCTGCCAGAGTGTGCGGACAAACGGCACAATGCGCTCGCGCGCCAGGTCGCCGTTCATATTCGGAAGGGTGTCGATGACGTAGGCCGCGGCATTGATTTCACCCAGCAGTATGGCGAGGGATTGCTCGGCCCGTCCGTTGCCGGCGAAACCCAGATTCACGATGGGCCGGTCCAGGCGCCGTCCGAGGATGTTGACGTGGGCCATGCCGGGACGTGAGGCGCAGCCGCCCTGCACGATGGATGTTCCATAGAAGACGACGGGTTTGCGTAAACCGGGGGGGCGGGGCAGGGCTTTCGCGATCATGCATCCGGTGGGAATGCCGATCCAGGCTTCGCGCAGTTCGTTGAACAGAGGCAAATACAGGGTGCAGGCACGCTCGGCCGGGATCATGGATTGGAGCAGTATTTCCTGGTTTTGGGGGAATGTGCGCGGGCTGGCGACGCCGAGGAATTTCCAGGCTTCGCCTTTGCGCATATAGAGGTCGAAGCCACTGACGGCGGTGGCGGGCATGTGGGGCATGGCGAGGGCATCGCTGCCGAGCGTCCAGCGCATGGAGATGGAAGGGGCGTCAGTGACAAAGCGGACGGAGAGCCCTGCGGCGTGCGGGCTGAGAGACCAGACGGCATCCGGCACAACGCCCTGAGCGCGTGCGGGCAGGCGGTGGAAGGGGCCCAAGGTGTCGGAGAAGGCCTGGCCCTCGAGACTCAAGGATCGGATATCAAACCAGTTCAGGCCACTCACGGCGTCTGGCACCGCGAAAGTTGCGTCGCGTTTATCGATGGCCGGTATCTCTGGCATGGCGCACTCCTGTGACCTTTGTGCGTGTGACTGTAGGGTCTTGGCGTGGGCTGGCATAGAAAAAAGCTGCACGGAATTCCTTTCCCTTGCGCCACACCCGCAGGATAAGGCTCGGCGTGATCCGAAATGCAACGATGGGATGACGGCGTTGTTTCGTGTGGTACAATGTGGCCATGGAGACAAAGCAAACGGCGTCCTCGCTTTGCATGGTGAGCCTGGACCTGACGTCGGCTCCGACGTATGCGCTCCCGGCGGGCATGGTTGTCCGGCATTATATGCTCGGCGATGCAAGCGCAAGGAATGAGCACGCAGAAATCTGTGAGCGGCGCATGAGTCCCAAATCACCCATAAAGAAGCCGGTTACGGATGTAGATGTTGGGGCGACCCTGGCGAAGGTTGTCCAGGTGGTGCTGCACAATGATGACCACACGGCGATGGAGTATGTGGTTTTGTGTTTGATGAAAGTGTTTGCGCACCCAATCACGCTGGCCACCAAAATCATGATGGAAGCGCACCGGCGCGGGCGGGCGATTGCCGAGGTCGAGGCGGAGCCGCAGGCGATCGCGCATCGGGATCAGTTGCAGGCGCTGGGGTTGATGGCCACAATCGAGCAGCTCTGAGGCCATGCCCATTCACCAACTCGGCAGGGCGCTGGTGTTTCCACCGGTCGCAGAAGCGGAGCCGGATGGCCTGCTCGCGATGGGCGGCGACCTCAGTATGGCACGCCTGCTGCTCGCGTATCGCAGCGGCATCTTTCCCTGGTACGAAGCGGGCGTGCCGATTTTCTGGTGGTCGCCCGATCCGCGCTTTGTGCTGATGCCCGCAGAATTCAAGGTGGCCACAAGTCTGCGGCGGATTGTGCGCAGCGGGCTTTTTACGGTCACGTTTGATCAGGCGTTTGCGGAGGTGATGGCGCAGTGTGGGCGTGTCGCGCGCAAGGATCAGGAAGGCACATGGATTACACCCGAGATGGAAGCGGCTTACGGCGAGCTGCACGCGATCGGGCATGCGCATTCGGTGGAGGTGTGGCGGGAGGGAAGGTTGGTGGGCGGGCTGTACGGCGTTGAATTGGGCCGCGCGTATTTTGGGGAATCCATGTTCATGCTGGAACCGAACGCCAGCAAGGTGGGGTTCGTGCATTTGGTGGAGGCGCTGGTCGCGCGCGGGTGTCTGATGATTGATTGCCAGGTGCACACGCAGCACCTGGAACGGTTTGGCGCGCGGTATGTGGCGCGGGCGGAGTTTTTACGACGATTGGCGGAGGCGGTGAAGTGAGGGTGGCGAGATTCACGGCGAGCTCGCAAGGCGCAGTGCGGCAACTCACCCGCCGAGGACAAAATCGCGGATGGCGGCGAAGTAGTCGTGGGGGCCGGTGACGAGGAGGTCGTTGTGACCGGCGCCGGGGATGATCACCAGGCGCTTCAGTTTAGCGCCGGCGTAGGTGTGCAGGGCCCTGGCGTCGGCCACGGGGATGATCCAGTCATCCGCACCGTGAAGGATCAGCGTGGGGACGCTGATGCGTGCGATCTTGGTGATGTGCGCGAGGCCGCCATGGCCGTTATCCGTGTCAAACGCGACTCCTCCCAGGCGTGAGATCAGCTGCAGGCTGTACGCGAAGCCGCTTTCGATGATCAGGCCAGCGAGCGCGTCACCGGCGTGGATGCCGATTTCCAGTGCGGAGGCGCTGCCGAGTGAGCGGCCCATGACGTACGTGCGCGCGGGTTTCAGGCCGTGGCCGGAGCAGAGAGATGGGAGGGCGTCCCAGACGGCGCGTGCGTCGTCGAGCAGCGTGGCGAGCGTCGGCGTTCCCGTGCTGCGGCCGTAACCGCGGAAGTCCACGGCGAGGAAACTCATGCCGAGATGGTTATACATGGGGGCGATGTCGTTGTAGTCCGACGCGATCTCACCGTTGCCGTGGAAGAAGAGAATCAGCGGGGCGTCGGGCGAATCGGCGGGGTGGAAACGCGCGCCGAGTGAAGCGCCATCCACCGCAATGTGCAGATCCCGGGCGGAATCGGGCGGCGTGGGGTCGGGGCGCGGGTGGAAGACGATACCGCGGATGGCGGGGTGGTCGAGTTGCTCGAGGCGTGTGAGGTTCATGCCGCGCAATCATAGGGCGTCAGGACCGCGCAGGGCAAGCGGCGCCGCAGGGCCAGGACAATGAGCGCGGGCGTGCCGTTGAAAATCAGCTCATTGGTCATGGACTGTTGCCTTGGTGTCGATGCGGTTTGGGGAAGCGGGGACACGGTCGCGCTCCGCGATGGCCGCCCAGAGGATAAAGCCGAGTCGCACGAGGATCATGCCGGGCAGTGCGAGCACGGTGAGCAAACGGATCACGATGAACGCAACGGCGACCGCAGCGGACGCGAAAGGCAAGTGGTCGCCCGCGGCAAAGATGGCGGAGACGGCGTTGGTTTGCACGAGAACGCGAATCAAGATGGCGTGCAGCGTGACGAGCGCCACCAGTTCAGCGACCGATTGCAGGAGGAGTTTATGCCAGGGCTTCATGGGTGTGGCGCGGGTGCGGTGGCGTGGGGCGCGTCGATGGGTGTTGCGGGCTGTGCGGTGAGCATGGCGAAGAGGATGGCGTCGCCGAGGGAGG
>JAQCIA010000301.1 GCA_027620105.1 Verrucomicrobiota bacterium
CAGGGGGATCCTCTGCGGGGGCGGTGGTTGCAGCTGGGACGGACCGCTCAGCTGGGCGGCGAAACAGAAACACAAGACCTCCTATCAGGGCGTAAAGGACGTTCGCGATGAGATACAGGATCGCGAGGGCACGGGTCTGAATGGCGGATAATCCGGCGAATGAAAAGAAGAATGCATAGCCTGCGTCGCGGACTCCGATGCCGTAGATGGAAATGGGAATTGCCTCCATCAACGCGATGAGAGGCACGAACGCCACAAAATACTGAAAGCCGGCGGTTATGCCAAGGCTGCGCGCCATGAGGTAGACGCAGGTGATGACGGAGAGCTGGAAGGCGAAGGATATGGCCATGATGTGCAGGATCACGGCACGTTCGCGCTGGTAGCGCTGGAAGCAGTCGATGACGCGGTCCACGAGCGTGGTCAGTCTGGGAAAACGATCCAGGCGCATCACACGCAGAAGCGCGCGAGCCGGGGTGCGCCGGGAGAGGAAAAAGATGGCGGTGACGATGCCCGCGGCAGCCATCACGGGCAGGATGATCAGGGCGGGGCGCCCCGCATGCCAGGCAACCGGCACCGCGGCGATCAGGGCCAGGCAGACCAGGGCCAGAAAGCCCGACAGGCGATCCGCGAGTACGGAAGCGAAGGTGCGCGCGCCCTGAGCGCTGTACTGGGCCACGTCCACGACGCGGTAGGCATCCCCGCCGATGCTGGACGGCAGGAACAGATTAAAGAAGGTGCCGACGATGTAGCTGGTGAAGAGTTTGCGAAACGGCACGGCGATGCCGTCCGCACGCAGCAGGATCTGCCATTTCCAGGTGCTCAGCAGGGTGTTGACGAACAGCAGCACCAGCACGACGGCAAGGGGTGCCAGCGCGATGGCCGTAATGCGGGCGTGAAAGTCGGCCAGCGGGACCTTGCGATACAGCGCCCAGATGAGCGCCGCGCTGACGGCCAGCTTGGCCAGTGACAAAATGTGTTTGCGGGACATGGCATTGAGCCGACGTGGACCGGAGGCGCACAGGCTTACGCCAGAAATCGATTATGCCAGATGGCGGCGTTCATCAGTGCCCAGAGCACATGATTGTGGTTGTGGGTCATGGCACTGTGTTCGCGGATTAACTGGTTGATAAATGCCGGATTCATGTTCTCGCGAATCAGGGGCGAGTCGCTGAGCAGGCCGGTCATGTAGTCCTTGAGGCGGCCGCGCAGCAGGTGTTTGACGGGCAGGCTGTAGCCCTGCTTGCCGCGGCGCACGATGTTGGGCGGCAGGATGCCATCGAGTGCGGTGCGCAGGATGTGCTTGGTGTCCATGCCCTTGAGCTTCCAGTCGCCGGGCAGGGATCCACAGAATTCCACGAGTACATGATCGAGGAAGGGCACACGGACTTCAACGGAGCTGGCCATGCTCATTTTGTCCACCTTCATCAGGACGCTTTCGGTCATCATGAAGCGCGTGTCCAAATAAACCTCGCGGTTGACGGCATCCGTGGCATCGCAGCGCGCCATGGCCGCGCGAATCAGGCGGAAGCGGTCGGTGGCAACCCGCGCGCGCAGGGCGGGACTGAAGAGGGCGGCATCCTGCTGCGCGTTGGAGAAGTACTGCCAGCGCAGGTGTTCGCCTTCCGCAGGCAGCGCGGCACCTTCGCTGAAGCGTTTGAGCATGTTGATCGCGCCCTTTTTCTGCGCCTGGTCGGGCAGGCGTGCGATGAGGGGGGCGATGAGGTTGCGACGTAGCGGGCCGGGAATCGTGTTATAGGCGCGGTTGAGGCGGCTGGCTTTGAAGCGGTCGTAGCCTGCAAAGAGTTCATCACCACCCTCGCCGCTCAGACAGACGGTGACGAATTCCTTGGCCTTGCGGCAGACGAGAAACAGCGGCACGGCGGACAGGTCGGTCATGGGTTCGTCGAGGTGATACAGGGCGCGTTCGACGTAGTCCGCAGTGAGGTCTTCGATCATCAGCACGTGGTGTTCCGTGCCGAAGAGGTCGGACACCTGTTTGGCGTAGTCCAGTTCGCTGAAGGATTTGTCTTCGTAACCGATGGTGAACGTGCGCAGCGGGCCGGTGATGTACCGACGCATCATCGCGACGAGCGTGCTGGAGTCGAGCCCGCCGGAGAGAAATACGCCCAGCGGCACGTCGCTCATCAAATGACTTTTGGTGGTGGCGTCGAGCAGCTCGCGCAGGCGGCCCACGGCGTCATCAAAGGTCAGGGGCGGGTTGGCGGGACGCAGGCTGAGATCCCAATACGGTTTAACCTGAATGGTGCCGTCCGCTTCGCGCAGCAGGTAGTGTCCCGCCGGCAGTTTGTGGATGTCCTGAAACATCGTTTCCGGCGCGGGGACAAACTCAAACCCGATGTAGTCGAACAGGGCCTGGTGATTCAGCGTGCGTGGCACGCTGTCCGCCTGGAGCAGGGCTTTGATTTCGGAGGCGAAAGCCAGCCGACCGTTGGCGTTGTGATAATAGAGCGGTTTGATGCCGATGCGGTCCCGGGCCACGAGCATCTGGCCGGTGCGCTTATCCCAGAGGGCAAAGGCAAACATGCCACGCAAACGGGCGAGCACGTCGATGCCGTACTCTTCGTATCCGTGGATGATGACCTCCGTGTCGCAGTGGCTGGCGAAGGTGTGGCCCTTGCGGAGCAGATCCTCGCGCAGTTCCAGAAAGTTGTAGATCTCGCCGTTGAAGACGATTTGGATCGTGCCGTCCTCGTTGCCCATGGGCTGACGGCCGTGCTCGCTGAGGTCAATGATGCTCAGGCGCCGATGCCCGAGGGAGACGCGGTCATCGACGTAATAGGCGTGCTGATCCGGCCCGCGGTGGGCGATGGTGTCGGCCATGCGTCGAATCAGTCCGTCATCTTTCCACGTGAACCCGCAAATGCCGCACATCGCCGAGATTCCTTTGCGCTGAACAAACGGTTTCTATACTCGAAAGCGCCGGCACCCGCCACTTTCTCTTTTTCGCGGGGTTTCTGCAGCCTGCGGCATTGCTTCGGCTTGCCGCTCCCACGCGATTCATTTATTCATGTTCTCTCCGCGGGCGAGCGGCTATCGTCCCGCAACGAGACGACCCATGACCGATCCGCAACAGAAATCAAAACGTGTCCTGTTCATCGCGCCGCAACCCTTTCTGGAATGGCGCGGGTCGCCGCTGCGGGTGAGTTTCAACCTGCGGGCATTGACCGAGCTGGGCTACGAGGTGGACCTGCTGACCTTTCCGTTCGGAGACGCGGTCGAAATTCCTGGCGCCATCATCCATCGCGTCCCCCGGCTGCCGG